>JBNAKH010000229.1:0-1210 GCA_052047495.1 Candidatus Pelagibacter sp. | reverse complement strand
TCAAGATTTAAAGAAAAGTTCTGCATTAGCTCCAAGGAAAGAAAAAATGGAAAACTTATCTGGTTTCATGGATCTAGTGTTGGTGAAATATTAAGTGCTATCCCAATAATAAAAAGATATGACAATGATAAATCAATAAATAGAATATTAGTAACATCTAGTACATTAAGCTCTTCAAAAATTTTAGAAAAAATAAAATTTAAAAAGACGACTCATCAGTTTTATCCGATAGACCATGTCTTAATTTCAAGAAAATTTTTAGACCATTGGAAACCTGATATAGCAATTTTTTTAGAGTCAGAAATCTGGCCATGTATGTTTAAATTAATTAAAAAAAGAAATATCCCATTAATCCTACTTAACGCTAGAATTACTAAAAAAAGTTTTCATCGTTGGTCTAAAATCAAAAAATTTTCTAACTCAATATTTAGTTTAATAGATAAAACATATTCTCAAAACTCAGACACAAATTTTTATTTAAAAAAATTAAATGTTAAAAACATAAAGTTTATTGGTAATTTAAAATTTATCGAAGATGATGAATTGATAACCAACCAAGCAGATAAACAACTGTTCTCACAATTTAAAAAATATAAAACGTTTATTGCAGCTAGCACACATGAGCCTGAGGAATTATTTGCCGCAAAGACACATATCCTTTTAAAAAAAAAGAATAAAAATATAATTACAATTATTATACCAAGGCATATAAATAGAGTTGAACAAATTATTTCTCAAATTAGTGAACTTGGACTAAAAGTTGTTTCCCGTAGTTCAAACAAAAAAAGATTAGAAAATATTGATATTTTTATTGTTGATACTTTTGGTGAGTCAAAAAAATTTTACAAATTTGCAACAACAGTTTTTTTAGGTAAATCAATTACAAAGGGAGGTGGTCAAAATCCATTGGAGCCTGCTAGATTTGGTGCTAAAATTTTACATGGACCTAATGTCGACAATTTTAAGGATGTTTACAAATATCTTAATAAGCTAAAAATATCTTCAAAAGTAAATTCACCCCATAAATGTGCAAATTCAATTATTTTCAAAAAAAACATGAAAAATGTGAAAAAAATGAAATATCTTAGTTCAACTATACTTAAAAAAACCTTAAATGAGTTAGATAAATCAATACATAATGAAATTTAAAAAGCCCAAATTTTGGGATTATAAAAAACCTAGCATCATTTCTTATTTACTTTTACCAGTC
>JBNAKH010000228.1:0-4596 GCA_052047495.1 Candidatus Pelagibacter sp. | reverse complement strand
ATATAATAAAATGAACTTAAATAATTTCATAATAAGTATTATTGAAGATATTCCAAATTGTAAGAATGTGATAGAGTTTTGTGATGAAAAAAAAAAGTTCCAAGGAACCAATACAGCCAGTAAGTGGAACTAAAGTACCACGATTTGCAGGACCCTCGACTTTTGCACGATTACCAGAATTGAGAGATGTTGAATATTGTGATGTTGCAATAGTTGGGATTCCTTTTGATGCGGGCACAAGTTATAGACCAGGAGCAAGGTTTGGTCCTCAAAGCATTAGACAAGCTTCAAGACACCTAAGAACAAATTATCATCCAAGTTATGGTATAGAACCATTTAAAGTGCAACAAGTTGCTGACGCTGGAGACATTACATGCAATCCTTTTAATATTAATGAAGCGATCAAACAAATTGAAGAAGGTGCTACAGATTTACTAAAAAAAACTGGAGGTATAATTAGTTTAGGAGGTGACCATACAATTGCATTTCCTTTATTAAAAGCAGTTAACAAAATTAATAAAGGGCCGGTAGCTTTAGTTCATTTTGATGCTCATTTAGATACATGGGATACTTATTTTGGGGCACCTTATACACATGGAACTCCATTTAGACGTGCAAGAGAAGAGAATTTATTTTTAGATGATGCGTCTATGCATGTAGGTATTAGAGGACCTTTATATAGTAGAGATGATATTAAAAATGATGAAAGTTTTGGATTTAAAATTATTCATTGTGACGAATTTCAAACAGAGGGAACTTATAAAATAGCTGAAAGGATTAAAAAAAGAGTTGGTGATAATCCATTATACTTATCAATTGATATAGATGTTTTAGACCCCGCTTTTGCCCCAGGAACAGGTACACCAGAAATTGCAGGAATGACTTCAAGAGAAATGGTTAATGTAATTCGCGGTTTGTCAGGAATGAATTTAATCTCAGCAGATGTAGTTGAAGTATCCCCAGCATATGATCATGCAGAGGTAACATCTTTAGCTGCAGCAACAATTGTTTATGAACTTACTAATTTGTTTGCAAAAAAATAAGGAAAGGTTAGGAGTCTGATATGGAAAATAAAAAAAATTTTTACATCGATGGAAAATGGGTTGCTTCTAAAAGTAAACAAGAAATAAAAGTAATTAATCCTGCTACAGAGGAAAATTGTGCGGTTATTTCTTTAGGTAATAAAGAAGATATTGATTATGCAGTAAGTTCAGCGAAAAAAGCTTATAGCACTTGGGCATTTTCCCCTAAAGAGGAAAGAATAAGATTATTAGAAAAATTGTATGAAAATTATAAGAAAAGATGGGCAGATATTGCTGCAGCTATTACCACAGAAATGGGAGCTCCTAAAGACTTTGCAACAAAACTGCAAGCAGGCACAGGTGCAGCACATCTAAAATCATTTATTAGATATCTTAAAAATTTTGAATTTGAAAAACCTCTGGGTGAACATGCTCCTAATCAAAGATTAATTTATGAGCCAAAAGGAGTGTGTGCTTTGATTACGCCATGGAATTGGCCAATGAATCAAGTTTGTCTTAAAGTTGCACCAGCTTTAGCCTCTGGTTGTACTATGATTCTAAAACCATCTGAACTTGCTCCTTTATCGTCAATGATTTTAGCAGAGTTAATTGATGAAACAAAATTTCCTGCAGGAGTATTCAATTTAGTAAATGGGGATGGTGAAACTACTGGTAATGCACTAACAAGCCACCCTGATGTTAACATGATTTCATTTACTGGCTCTACTCGAGCTGGAGCATTAATTTCACAAAATGCAGCCAAAGATTTTAAAAGAGTAAGTTTGGAATTAGGAGGAAAGGGAGCAAATATAATTTTTAAAGATGCTGATCCAGATGCTATTGAAAGAGGAGCTTTAAGATGTTTCAGAAATTCTGGTCAGTCATGTAATGCTCCAACAAGAATGCTTGTCGAAAAATCAATGTACAATGAAGCTGTAGAAAGATTAAAAAAATATACTGAAAATTTTGAGGTTGGTGATCCAAAGAAGGAGGGAGAGCATATTGGTCCTGTTATTTCTGAAACTCAATACAACAAGATCCAAACCTTAATTAAAAAGGGTATTGATGAAGGTGCAAAATTAGTTGCAGGAGGTGCTGGTAAACCAGAGGGGTTTGAAAAAGGATACTTTGTCAAACCAACAGTTTTTGTTGATGTTAAAAATGATATGGAAGTTGCAAGAACAGAAATTTTTGGTCCAGTGTTATCAGTAATGCCTTTTGAAAATGAAGAAGAAGCAATTAAAATTGCTAATGATACTCCTTATGGATTGACTAATTATATTCAAACGCAAGACAAAGAAAAAGTTAAAAGAGTTGCCAGAAAGTTGAGATCAGGAATGGTAGACGTAAATGGAGCTGGAATTGCTGTAGATGCACCATTTGGAGGTTTTAAACATTCTGGAATTGGTAGAGAAGCAGGTGAACATGGTCTTGAGGAATTTTTAGAAGTGAAAGCTGTTGGTGGCTGGAATTAATTTAAAGAAGATTTTTTTTTAAGACCATCTAAAAATTTTAAACATTTTTTTATTTCATTTAATTCGATAAATTCATCAACTTTGTGAGCTTGTTCAATCGAACCAGGACCACAAACAACAGTGCTCATCCCAATTTCTTGAAACAAGCCAGCTTCAGTGCCAAAAGAAACAACCTCTCGTGAATTGTCCCCAGTTAAACTTGAAACTAACTCACATGCCTCTGAGTTTTTAACACGATCAAAACCAGTTACTTCACCAATTATTTTTTTTGTTATTTTTGAATTTGGAAAAATTTTTCTCATTTCTGGTAATAAAATTTCATTAGCATACTTGTCTATTTCTTGATTTAAAAAAACTCCATCTTCTTTCACTACCGGTCTAGTCTCCCATTCAATATAACATTTATCAGCTATCACATTGTGTGCTATGCCACCAAATATTCCTCCTACTTGCAAAGTTGAAAAAGGGGGATCGAATATCGAGTCTTTAGGAGCTCTTTTTTTTAAGTCCTGCCTTAATTCAATGAGTTTGTTTGCGTAACGTGAAGCAAACTCAACAGCACTAACCCCTTTATGTGGCATTGAACTATGACCTGCCAAACCCTCAAAATAAGTTGTATACTCATAACAACCTTTGTGAGCATCTATAATTTTCATTTTAGTTGGTTCCCCAATTATACATATGCCGTCTTGAATTTTTCTTTTTTTTAACTCCTCAATTAATATGGGTGCTCCAAGACAAGCAGTTTCTTCATCAAATGTGAATGAAAAATGGATATCTCTATTTAGTTCCACTTTTGAATAAATTGGCGCATAAGCCAAAACACATGCGATAAAACCTTTCATATCACATGCACCTCTGCCATAAAGTTTATCATCTTTGATTGTAGCTTTAAAAGGATCAGTGCTCCAACTTTTTGAGACTGGAACAGTATCAGTGTGACCAGATAAGATAATTGGTTTTATCCCATTTGTTTTTTTTGCCTTGAATGTAGCAAAAAGATTAACTCTTTTCTTTTCCTGATCAAAAGTTTTAAATGAGGTTGCACCTAATTTGTGAAGATACTCCTCACAATAATTAATTAAATTACTATTATCGTCTCCAGAAATTGTTTTGAAACCGATTAAATCGGTCAAAATTTTGATGCAATTTTCATATAATTTTTCAGTATTAATTTCTGTACTCATGAATAATAACTAATATATATACTGAATTTATGAAAGAACAAATAACATACGATATATTTGATAAAGTTGACATACGAGTAGGAACAGTAATTTCTGTAAAAAAAAATGAGAAAGCAAGAAAACCATCTTTAGTAGTTGAGGTGGATTTTGGAAAAGAAATAGGAATTAAACAATCTTCAGCACAAATTACTCATTATTATAATGAGGATAATTTAAAAGGTAAACAAGTAATCGGAGTTTGTAATTTTCCTGAAAAAAATATTGCTGGAGTGGTGTCTCAAGTTTTGATTTTAGGCTCAATAGATAAAGAAGGCAAAGTGATTCTCGTTCATCCATCTCAACAATCAGAAAATGGTCTTCCAATAGCCTAAGTATGCATCCTGAAATATTATCAATTTCTTTATTTTGGTTTGTCACAGCGTACACGCCGGGTCCAAATAATGTAGTCGCATCTTACTCTGGATTTAATTTTGGGATAAAAAAAACAATCCCTCATATTCTTGGTGTGACTTTAGGATTCACTTCATTAGTTTTGTTTTTATCGATAGGTTTAATTAATGTTTTTAAATTATTTCCCATCATTCAAATAGTCATTAGATATCTTGGGACTTTATTTTTAATTTATCTGGCTTATAAGATTGCGTTTTCAACCTCTGCAAATGAAACTCATAAAGAAAACCCTGTAAAATTTATTGAAACCTTTTTATTTCAATATTTAAATCCTAAAGGTGTCACTGTTGCAATTATTGTTGTCTCTACTTATGTTGAATTAGGGATTAATTACATAAGTTATGCGACTCAAATAGTTGTTCTTGCTTTTCTATTTTCTGTCACAAGTATTACTTTGTGGACGTTTGTTGGTAAATTTTTGAGGAAATTTGCGACAAATGATAAATTTATTAAGTACTTTAA
>JBNAKH010000227.1:0-1027 GCA_052047495.1 Candidatus Pelagibacter sp. | reverse complement strand
TCAAATTATTAAAGATTTAAAAATCAAAAAGATGATATTAATTACTAGAACACCAAAAAAAGTTATTGGATTAGAGGGTTATAACATCAAGATAACCAAACAAGAATTGATTTGATGAAAAAAATTTTAATAGTCACAGCAAATTATTATAAAGATATTTCTTTGGGTTTGTTAAATAATGCAAAAAAAAATCTTCCAAGAAATTTTAATATAAAGATAATTAAAGTTCCTGGCGTGTTTGAGATACCTGTTACCATCTCAAAAAATTTAAAGAGATTCGATGCTTTTATTGCCCTTGGTTGTGTTATTAAGGGTCAAACCCCACACTTTGATTTCATATCCCAATCCTCAACCAATGCTATTATGGATTTAGCTATTAATTCAAAAAAACCTATAGGAAATGGAATTATAACTTGCTTAAATATGAAACAAGCCAAGGACAGAAAAAAAAAGGGTGCTGAAGCAGCAAAAGCTGTTGTTTCAGTCTTATCTCAAAAATGAAACCCAAGTATAGCCCAAAAAATAACCCTAGAGTTATTATTATTCAAAAATTATATGGTGTTTTGTTTAATAACGACGACAAAATAGAATTTCCAAAACATAGATTTAAAAAATTTATTAAGGATATTGTTTTAGGTACAATTGAACGAAACGAGATAATAGTAGATGAATTAGACAAAAATTTAGGTGATAATTTTAATCTATTTAAGTTGGATAAGATATTTCAGGTTATCTTAAAATCTGCAACATATGAAATTTTATATAAACCGAATGTATCAATAAAGATAATCATTAAAGAGTACCTTGATGCGTCTAATCTTTTTTTAAATGAATCTCAAACAAAATATTTAAACGCATTATTAGATAATGCTGCTACATCTAATTAGTTTGAACACCAGCTGAGCTTTTTTGTGCTCTTAGCATTTCTTTTGCTTGCGCCTCATCTTCTTTTATTTGTTCGAGTGTTCTGCACCGCTTCTTTTTGAACTTCGTTCCAGTAATAATTTCTTGCTCGCATTGATATTCT
>JBNAKH010000226.1:0-2115 GCA_052047495.1 Candidatus Pelagibacter sp. | reverse complement strand
TAAATAAAGAATTATTTGGAAAAAGATCTATATTTTTAAGTAAGTCAAAGTCAAAAGTTCCATCCTTAGTAAAAATATATGATGTCAATAAAGATCTGACAAAATTACTTCCACTTTGTGGGTAAGATGCTAACCATACTATCATTTAAAACATTATATTCCTGAATTATTTAAAATAAATATCTCATTTCTTTTTTAGAAAAATATAAAAGGCTCCACTTCCACCATCATTTGTACTTGCCTCACTTATATTTGAAATTATTTCCATCAATTCAGTATTATTATTTAAAAAGTCAGGTATTGAGTGTTTCAAAATACCTAAATCTTTTGAAACATATGGATCTTTTTCATTGCTAGAATGAAGACCTTTACCTGTAACAATTATAAGTTTATGAACTTTATCTTCATAAGATTTTTTAATAAAATCCTCAACAATTCCGTTTGCTTCATCAAGAGTTTTACCATGAAGATCTAATGATCTAGTTTTTTTTGATTTTATTTCTGCTTGAAAATTATCTTTATCAGGTAGTTTTTGATCATTCGATAGAAACTCATCCCAAGTTTTTTTATCTTTTTCTGAAATTTTACTGTTCACTTAATTTAGAGTATTAACCAACAGCCAATTTGGATTGTTTGATCTCATATCTCTTGAAAATGTCCAGGTATCATAAATTGTTTTAATTTTATCGGGACTACCTGAAACAATTTTCTTTTCTTTATCTCTAATACAAGTGATAATTTCGCTTACAAAATCTACAGTAACTTTTAGTACTTTATCAATTTTTTTATGTTCTTTAATGTCAGCAGATTTAATACCGATAAATGTTATTTCAGCATAATGACCTCTTTCACTTCTATCTTTGAGAGCTTTATTAAACTCATCATAAATCTCTTTACTTAACAAAGGCTTGCTAGCTATTATCTTATTATCATTATCACTAAAATCGGTAATTATAGTTTCATAAGCAATCTTCGCACCTTTTAAAAACTCACTTTGTGCTTTTTTATCAAAATTCTCTTTTTGTTTTAAATTACTTTCTTGATGAACTTCTTTTAAGATTTCTTGAAATTGATGGGGATTTTTTCCCTCAAAACCAGTTCTTTTTCCAAGAATACCTCTTAATCTTAAAAAAATAAATCCAGCTATCATCGCTAATAGTATAATATCAATGTATTCAAAACTATAATTCATGGAGATAATTTAATTACTCTGTTGAATAATTTCAACTAACAATTAGATTAAAGACAAATGAACTCAGTATTAATTGCTATTATCCTGATCCCTATTGTAGAAATTTATCTATTTATTAAGATTGGTAGTCAAATAGGTGCGTTTAACACGATATCACTAATATTAATAACTGCAATAATTGGGGTGTTTTATGCACGATACGAAGGGTTAAATACTCTCAGATCCGGTTTTTCACAATTAATAAAAAATGAAGCACCAATTTATGAGATAATCTCGGGTGCTGCCATAGCATTTGCGGCACTCCTTTTGATAGTTCCTGGATTTGCAACTGATCTTTTGGGATTTCTTTTAATATTTCCTTTAACAAGAAAATTATTTTTTGGAAAATTTATAAACAAACTAAAGAGTAAGACAAAAATTAAAAAACCATATATAGAAGGTGAATTTGAGGATATAGAGGAAGACGATGAGCGAAAGCTATAAAATAATGAGTAAATTTATAAAAGATATCTCAGGCGAAACACCTGACTTCGAAACATATCTGTATGTAAAAGATTTTATTTCTAAATATCAACTAAATATTGAAATAACCTCAAAAGCTTTAAAGGCTCAGGTTATTGAAGTAGATACTATTCTCAAATTCCATGATAGTGGTGAAAGTAAAAAGAAATCATATTTTGAAATGACTTACACTTCTATTATCAAACTTAATCAGGAGGTAAAAGAAAAGAATATTGTTCAAAAGATAGTTTTATGTGATGTTCAAAAAGAAATATTTCCTGAAATAGAAAAAGCTTTACTTAACCTTCTGCACACCTCAGGTTATCCTGATGTAAAATTTTTGAAAAAAGTTGATTTTGAAGAACTCTACAATAGAAAATTTAATTAAAAAAAATTTTTTTTTAAATTCATTTTTAAATATT
>JBNAKH010000225.1:0-2512 GCA_052047495.1 Candidatus Pelagibacter sp. | reverse complement strand
AATTTTAGGAAGGTCAAAATTTTTCAAATTTTTGTTATTGAAAGTGCCAAGAATGATTACTAATGAAATATAAAAAATGATTTTCTTATTTATTTGTTGAAGCATCTTTTAAAATTAATTCAATAAGTTTAATAAAACTTATACCACGAAATGCAGCAATCTCAGGCACTAAAGAAAGTTTTGTCATTCCTGGTTGAGTATTAATTTCTAAAAGATAAAACTTACCCTTGTAATATTTGAAATCTGAACGGGTAACTCCTCGACAACCTATTAAACTGTGTGCTTTGGAAGAAATTTTCATTATTTCTTCATATTTTTTTTTTGGTAAATCCACTGGTATAATATGTTCCGTTCTCGCTTTTGGATTATATTTTGCTTGATAATCATAAAATTTTCTTTTTGGTTTTAATTCAATTGCACCAAGTTTCTTAGAACCAATCATTGCAGCCTGTATCTCTCTACCAGGGATAAATTCTTCAATAATTATTTTTTTATAATCTTCTAAATACTTCAATTTTTTTTTAATATCTTTTTTTGTACATATAAATACATTTACACTTGAACCCTCATTAATTGGTTTTATCACGACTGGAAATTTAAGTTTTTTTTCAATTGTGCTAACAATATTTTTTTCATCTTCGCTGAAAGAAAAGGTCAAGAATTTTGGGGTCAATATTTTATTCTTTATAAAAATCTTTTTTGACAACACTTTATCCATTGCTATTGATGATGAAATTACACCTGAATGAGTATAAGGAATTTTAAAACTCTCTAATATTGTTTGTATATAACCATCCTCACCAAACTGACCATGCAACGCATTAAAAATTTTGTTTGGTTTAAATTTTTTAATAACATCAAATAACTGAAAATTTGGCTCTGATATTTTCGCAAAATAATTATTTTTTTTTAATTCCTTAGCTACTTGTTTTCCAGTATCAAGGCTGATTGCTCTTTCTTTCGAAATTCCACCTGAAATTATTAATATTTTTTTCAAATTATTTTAAAATCTTAATTTCTGTTTCTAATTTTATACCAGTTTTTTCTAAAACCTCTTTTGATACAAATTCAATTAAATTGTTCATATCATTGAAAGAAGCGCTACCCTTATTTACAAAAAAATTACAATGTTTTTCTGAAATACAGGCATCGCCAAAACTTTTGTTTAAAGGAACTGACTCTTTAATTAACTCCCAAACTTTCTTATTTGTTTGTGATTTAGGATTTTTAAAAGTGCTTCCACTAGTTTTAATTCTAGTAGGTTGTGCTTTTTCTTTTTTTTTAACTAAATTCTCAATTTCATTTTTTATTTGAAATGAATTAGATTTTGATCCTTTAAATGAAGCACTTAAAAAAATCAAATCATCGGATAAGTTACTTTTTCTATACTCAAATTTTATTTCTTTACTTGGGATAGTAATGATATTTCCAGATTTATCGATTGCTTGAACTGAAATCAATATATCTTTAAATTCTTTGTTAAAACAACCTGCGTTCATTCTAATTCCACCCCCTATTGTGCCTGGTATACAAGATAAAAACTCAAATCCGCTGAGACTATTTTTTGCAGCAAAATCTGATAAAGACTTGTCAGTCACAGCACTTCCAGCAATTATCACATCATCTCCAAGAAGTGAGATATTATTAAAATTTTTTCCTAATTTTATAACAATACCATCAAATAAATCATCGGATATTAAAGTGTTAGAACCTGCTCCAAGAATAAATATTTTTTCCTGATTATTTACTATTTTTAAAAATTTAATCAGTTCATTAAGATTATTAGCTTTAAAAAAAACTTTTGTTTTTCCACCAATATTAAACCAATTTTTTTTTTTAAGATCGTGCTCAAATCTTAAATTTTCATCAAATTCTCTAAATAAAGTTTTTAGTTGGTCTAATTTCATTATATTAATTTTGGCAGTTCTCTCATCCAATTAGAGATGGTGCCTGCGCCCATTCCAATAACAATTTTTTTTCCACTCATATTTTTTTTGATAAATTTAGCTAGTTGAAAATTATCATTTACTAAAAATAATTTTACTTTTGAATTTTTTATTAACTCTTTAGCAAAATTTATATAATTAAATCCTAACTCAATTTTTTCTCCCGCTGAGTATACAGGGCATAAAACAACAATATCAGCATTCTTAAACGCAAAAGAGAATTCTTTTCTTAAATCTTTAAGTCTTGACACTCTATGTGGTTGAAAAATACAAACTTTTTCATAATCTTTATAAACCTTGTTAACACCATCCAAAACTACTTTTATTTCAGTTGGATGATGAGCATAATCATCATAAAAATCAATGTTGTTGTAAGTAAATATTTTATTAAATCTTCTTTGAACACCTTTAAAATTTTTTAATCCTTTTTTTATATCAGAAATTGAAATACCAATAGTAATTGCAACTGCAGTAGCTGCAACAGAATTTCTTACATTATGAATACCCAGTAATGGTATTCTTATTTTTTTAATCTTTATTTTTTTCTTATTTGGGACATTTACTAA
>JBNAKH010000224.1:0-1769 GCA_052047495.1 Candidatus Pelagibacter sp. | reverse complement strand
TCCATTCATTCTTTCTTTTATAGCATCTATAAAACTTTTCATTATATCGACGCAATAATCTGCACCTTTTTTAGTTAGATTATTTTTTTTATCTACTAGGTTTTTGTTGTCTACCAACTTTGGTTCTAGAAAAGTGGGTGTTATTTTGATTAAATAATTTTCACTTTTTTCTTTTGAAGGTTTTTTCTTTTTACTTTTTTTTTTATCGGTCATTATTCCTAACAGAAAGTATTTCTATCAATCATTAAACAACAAATTATTATCTTGATCAACTATTTTGATGTAGTCTCTTTCAGTTGCATTATAGTCATTTTTGAGCAAAGTTAACTAGTATTTAAATTAATGGATAAAAAAAAAGCATTAGAAATAGTTCAAGCATCTGGGTGGGAATTTAAAAATCTACCTGATGATAGTTTAAAGAAAGATAAAGAAATTGTTCTTGCCGCTGTAAAACAAGATGGTAGTGTTCTTGAATTTGCCGATGATAGTTTTAAGAAAGATAAAGAAATTGTTCTTGCTGCTGTAAAACAAGATGGTTTTGCTCTTCAATATGCCGATGATATTTTTAAGAAAGATAAAGAGATTGTCTTAGAGGGAGCAAAAAACCGCGGCGGGGCTCTAGAATTCGCTGATGATAGTTTTAAGAAAGACAAAGAAATTGTTCTTGCCGCTGTAAAACAAGATGGTGGTGCTCTTCAATATGCCGATGATATTTTTAAGAAAGATAAAGAAATTGTTCTTACCGCTGTAAAACAAGATGGTGGTGCTCTTCAATATGCCGATGATATTTTTAAGAAAGATAAAGAGATTGTTTTAGAGGCAGTAAAAGCCAGTGGTTATACACTTCAATACTTAGATGATAGTTTAAAGAAAGATAAAGAAATTGTTCTTACCGCTGTAAAACAAGATGGTAGTGCTCTTGAATATGCTGATGATAGTTTAAAGAAAGATAAAGAAATTGTTTTAGAGGCAGTAAAAGCCAGTGGTTATACACTTCAATACGCTGATGATAGTTTAAAAAAAGATAAAGAAATTGTTCTCGCAGCGGTAAAACAATATGCAAATGCTCTTGAACATGCTGATGATAGTTTAAAAAAAGATAAAGAAATTGTTCTCATAGCTGTAAAACAGTATGGCACAACTCTTGAATACGCGGATGATAGTTTAAAGAAAGATAAAGAGATTGTAGATGCAGCCGTTCAACAAGATGATAGAGCTAGTCAATATGCTGATATATCTCTAAAGAAACATTACAAAATTACTAAAGAAATTTATATTAAAACAGAACCTGGTGGTAGAATAGCCTTTGGAAAGCTTGATAAAAATCAAGAAGAACTTTTTTATAAAAATTATTCTAAAAAAGAAGATATTGATGAAAGTTTGTTATATTTAGCTAATTCCGGTATGATTGCTGAATGTGAGGGTGTCATTAACTCAGGTGAAGAAGGCGAAGAAGGTAACGAAGGTATCATTGTTTTTGAAAAAGATATTCTTATTGAAATTCCAAAGAAAAATAATGAATATGAAGAAGGCCTATATTTAACTTATTTAAGTTTAAGCAAAGTATCTCTTCAATTTGAATTTGAAATTAAAGACAAAAAAGAATTTGATCCAAAACAGTTCAAAGAAATATCAGTACCTATAAAATTACCAAATATTATTGAACATGAAAGATATCGTCATCCTAATTTTAATATTGTTATTGATTATTTATACAAAGATGAACCAATCGAAGAATTCCAAAGTCATGGCAATGAATTAGTAGATAG
>JBNAKH010000223.1:0-1067 GCA_052047495.1 Candidatus Pelagibacter sp. | reverse complement strand
TTTTATTTTTTTCACTGTCACTTACAATTAAAGCAACTAAATAAGTTTTTTTGTCTCCATAAACAAAACTTTGTTTAATTTTATCGTCAAGACACAACAAGTTTTCAATTTTCGAGGGTGAAATGTTATCACCACCAGAATTTACAATAATTTCTTTTTTTCTGTCAGTAATTTTCAAATTTCCCTCTTTTGTAATTTCACCTATATCTCCTGTGTGTAACCAACCATTTTTAAGTATATCGTCTGTTTCTTTTTTCATATTCCAGTAACCAAGCATTACATTTTCACCTTTGACCAGAATTTCACCATCCTGTGCAATCTTCACCTCATTAGTTTTAAAAGGAGGTCCAACTGTATCAATCTTGATTTTTTCAGGTATATTGCAACTTACTACTGGGGATGCTTCTGTTAGGCCATAACCTTGTAAAGTTGGCAATCCGATAGAATTCAAAAATTCACCGATTTTTTGATCTAACGCGCCCCCTCCAGAAACAAAAGCCTTTAAATTTCCCCCAAACTGATTTTTGATTTTTTGTCTTACTAATTTTTCACATAAATAATTTAGCATTTTTTCTCTGAAGCCCATATTCTCATTATTTAGTTTTTTTATTCCAAGCAAAATCGTCGAGGATATTAATTTTTTCTTGAGACCTGTTTGTTTTGAAAAATTAATCGAAATCTTGCTATACAAATTTTGATAAAATCTTGGCACAGCAGTCATGATAGTTGGTTTAGCAACTGACATATTAGATAATAATTTTTCTAAACTTTCAGCATAATAAATTTTTGCTCCTAATGTGATTTGTACAAATTGAACAGCATGTTCATATGAATGAGATAAAGGAAGCCAAGTCAAAAAAACAGGTTCACTATCTTTAACTAGCGAATTCAAAATTTCTTGCGCACCCTCACAATTAGATAAAATACCCCCATGACTCAGCATTACACCTTTGGGGTTACCAGTTGTTCCTGATATGTAAATGATACAAGCTAGATCTTTTCTTTCAATATTTTGGTTAAAGTTGTAATGATCCAAAGTTTTGTCTTTAGAAAATCTTTCAAAAATA
>JBNAKH010000222.1:0-1767 GCA_052047495.1 Candidatus Pelagibacter sp. | reverse complement strand
TATTCGAAGATAAGTATAGCCTTTATGTTAATAGTAATAGTCTAAGTTTTTCAAGCTGGACGGGCGCTACTGAGCCAATAATTGAGTTCTTTAATTTAAAAAACCAAATAGTCTTATGTCCCTCAAATACATTTCAAGCCACGCCTTTAATAACAAAACAATTAGGATGTAAAATAAAGTTTGTTGATTGTAATAAAAATGATCTTTGTATGTCCTTTAATGACTTAAAAAAAAAAGTTAAAAAGTATAAACCTAAGGCAGTGTGGGTTGTTCATATAGGTGGTCATATTGCTTTTGACATAAATAAAATAGCAAATTATTGCAAAAAAAATAAAATACTCCTTTTTGAAGATTGTGCTCATGCTCATGGGGCAAGTTTTAACAAAAAAAAAGCTGGAACATGGGGAGATGCTGGAATTTACTCTTTTTATGCTACAAAAACTATTTCAACGGGCGAAGGTGGAATTTTAGTGTCGAAAAATAAAAACCTTATCAATTTTGCTAAACAATTCAGAAATTATGGAAAACCTAATTTAAAAATTATTGGAAAAAATTTTAGAATGAATGAATTTAACGCAGCTTTAGGCTGTGTGCAGATTGATAGGCTTAATGATATCGTTGAATGGAAAAATAATTATGTAAATAAAATTAGGAGTAGTTATTCAAATACTCTAAATTTACCAGATAATATGATCTCAGGTTTTTATAAGTTTATAGTTTTTCAAAAAATTAAAAATGGGACAGGTAAAGTTTATGAAAAAGGTTGTCATAAAATTTTTGGAGAGAGGGTAAATCTCCCAAATACTGATTGGGTTAATAAAAATCACTGGTGTGTTCCAGTATATTATAAAGGATAAAAATTATGAAAATTTTAGTTACAGGAGGTTCGGGATTTATTGGAAGTTTTATTGTTGACCAACTTGCAAGAGATAAAAAAAACCAAATTCAAATTTTTGATATTGTTGCACCAAATTTTAAAATTGGAGATAATGTAAGATATATTGATGGAGATATTTGTTATAAAACTGCTATCGATAAAGCTATCATAAATTGCGAAGAGGTATATGATTGTGCAGGTGTTTTAGGTACAAGCGAATTAGTTTTTCAAACAGAGAGGGCAATAGATACAAATATTAAAGGGGCCTTTAATGTAATTCAAGCTTGTTTAGATAATAATGTCAAAAGAATTTTTCATCCAACAAAACCTTTTTTTAAAAATTATTGGGAAAACACTTATACTATTTCGAAAATTACTGCTGAAAATTTTGCAAGAATGTATAGGGAAGTTTATAAAATGGACTTAACTATTCTAAGATGGTTAAATGCCTCTGGACCTAGACAGCATTTGTTTCCTGTAAGAAAATTTATACCATTAGCCATATGTGATGCCCTTTTAAATAGAGATATAGAAATTTATGGTACAGGTGAACAAACTATTGATATTATTGATGTTAGAGACATTGCAAATATTGCAATACTTTCAACAAGAAGCGGAATCGGTAAAGATAGAAAAGTTTACGATGTGGGTACAGGACAAGCTCTCACTTGCAACTTTGTTGCTGAAAAAATTATAAAAATGACAAATAGTAAATCAAAAATCAAATACCTACCCATGAGAGTTGGTGAAGCTTTAGATACTAAAATTGTTGCAGTAAATCACGAAGAGCTTTTCAAAAAATTAAATTTGAAGTTAAACTTTGGCTATGAACAAACTTTAATAGACTCGATCGAATTCTATAAATCGTTAGGTAAAGATTATTTAATTAA
>JBNAKH010000221.1:0-1873 GCA_052047495.1 Candidatus Pelagibacter sp. | reverse complement strand
CTATTCTAGATACGTTTAATGATGAGGAAAGTGAGTTAAATCCTTATTATCCAAGATTTAAATCTCATCAATTAGATATCACTGAAGAAAATAATATTTTTTTTGTCAATTACTCAACCCAAGGTATTGTTAAACTAAAAACATCTTCTCAAGATCAAGCATTAGAAATTGTAAGAAGAAGAATTGATGAGATAGGAACTAATGAGCCAAATATTTTAAAAAGAGGAAACGACAGAATTCTTGTTGAATTACCTGGATTAGATGATCCAATGAGAATTAAATCATTGCTTGGTAAAACTGCAAATCTTACATTTAGATTTGTAACTAATAACGATCAAGACTCTTTTGGAGCGGAAATACTTAGTTATGAAGATGAGTCTGAAGAAGATGCTCTGGTAAGTAAAAGAATTATTTTAAGTGGAGACAATCTGTTAGATGCTCAACCAAGAATGGATAGTGAGACGAATGAAACAGTGGTTACATTTACACTTGATAGAGTAGGAGCTAAAAGATTTGGTAAAGCTACTTCGACTGGTATTGGTAAACAATTAGCAATAGTATTGGATGGTAAAATTATAAGTGCACCGGTTATAAGAGATACAATTGCAAGTGGATCAGGTCAAATCAGTGGAGGATTTACTTTTCAATCAGCAACAGATTTAGCTCTTTTATTAAGATCTGGTGCATTACCTGCACCTTTAAATATTATTGAGGAACGAACAGTTGGTCCCGACTTAGGACAAGACTCAATTAATGCAGGGATGATTGCATTAGCAATTGGTTTTGTATTAGTAATAGTATTTATATTTGTTAAATATAAGGTATTTGGTTTAATTACCAATATAACATTAATACTTAACCTTTTCTTACTCATTGGAATATTAACTATATTCGAGGCGACCTTAACTCTTCCAGGTATCGCTGGAATAATTTTGACAGTTGGTATGGCAGTCGATGCAAATGTTTTAATTTTTGAGAGAATTAAAGAAGAGCTAAAAAATGAAAAAAATAATTTAATAGCTTTTGATAGTGGTTACACAAAATCTAGAACCGCTATACTTGATGCAAATATAACAACATTATTAGCAGCTATAATCTTATTTTTTATGGGCTCAGGTCCAATCAAAGGTTTTTCACTTACACTTGGGATTGGAATATTTACAACATTATTTTCAGTGTATTTCATAGCAAGGTTATTGACTGTTTTGTATGTGTACAGAAATAAAGAAAAAGAGGATTTAATTTAGATGATTGCTTTTAACAAATACTATAATCAATTTAATATACTTTCTATATCCTTGGTCGTTATTTCATTATTTTTACTGACATTCAAAGGTCTTAACTTTGGAATAGATTTTAAGGGCGGAACATTAATTGAGTTAAGATCAACTGACAGCAAAATTAGCGTGTCATCTCTTAGAGATAATTTAAATTCTATGAATTTAGGTGATGTTTCAGTTAAAAATTTTGGCAATGAGACAGACTTTCTAATTAAGTTTGAAATAAATAATAATAAAAATATTATTGAGGAAATCAAAATAAATTTAGATAAATCATTTGGTAATACTTTTGATTTTAGAAGAGTTGAAAACGTAGGACCAAAAGTAAGTGCTGAGTTGCTTAAATCTGGGGTGATAGCTATCGCAGTGGCATTAACTTTAATGTTAATTTACATTTGGATCAGATTTGAATGGCAATTTAGTTTAGGAGCTATATTAGCTTTATTTCATGATGTATTGGTAACCTTAGGTTTATTTTCATTACTTGGTCTTGAAATCAATTTATCTATTATTGCTGCTGTATTAACTATCGTTGGTTACTCAATGAATGATACAGTGGTTATTTTTGATAGAGTAAGAGAAAATTTAAGAAA
>JBNAKH010000220.1:0-2271 GCA_052047495.1 Candidatus Pelagibacter sp. | reverse complement strand
AAGCTTAAAATCAAAAACATTAAATGATATTGCAAATGGAAAAATTTCGTATGATAAATTAGACAATATTTTGCAAGAAGATAAAGATATAGTACTAGAGGCAATACGTCATGAAAGCTTTGTGTATTATGATGTACCTGAATCTTTGAAAAATGATCGTGAAATTGTAATAGCCTCACTCAAAAAATATGGTTTAATGTTGGAATTTGTATCTAGTGAATTAAAAAAAGACAGAGAGATTGTATTTACAGCTGTAAAACAATGTGGTTTTGCTTTGAAATACGCAGATAAAATTTTTAAAAATGACAAGGAAATAGTATATGAAGCTGTAAAATCTGATGGTTGGGCTTTACAATTTGTCGGTAAAAAATTTTTACAAGATCCAAATTTTTTATTATCTGCAGTAAAGTATCATGGCTATGCGTTTGAATTATTACCAAAAAAATATAAGAGCGATAAATTTTTTATAGAGAAATGTATAAAAATCCATGCCTATATTTTGCGTTTTTTAGATCCTAAATTGAAAATGAATTATTCATTTCTGGAAAAATTAATCAAATTGAATGGTTATTGTTTACAATATATTCCAGATGTATTTAAAAATGATTTTGATTTAGCTTTTTTCGCTGTTAAACAAAACGGATTATCGATTAATTTTGTAGATGGCGACCTAAAAAAAAATAAAAAAATAATTATAGAAGCCATAAAACAAAATAGAGAAAGTTACGATTTTATTGATAGTTCAATGAAACTCGATAAAGATGTTTCTGCTGCGTTTATGAAATATTCTATGATTTAGTTACTATCAATAATCTGTTTTAAAGTTAATATTTTTTTCTCAACTTCTTCAATGGCAACATTTATTTTTTCTTTTTCATTTTTACTAAATTTGGTACCACCCTCACTATCGACATCAATTGCTGCTTTAGTGGTTTCCATTAGTCTACCAATTTTAGCACTGATATCTATTAATGTATTTGAGGTATTATCAAGTTTTCCAAGTTTTAAATCTACTGCTTCAAGCATAGACTCATGTGCTTCGAGCATAGGACTACCAAGCTTTCTTCTTCTAAATTCTATATCAAGTTTAACCGAGTCTAAGTGGTGAATATTGTGATCTAAATCTTGCTCGTCGGTGCATTTTCTAAAATGAGATTCACTCTTTCCAGTTATTTCCTTTATTTCATCTTTTTTTAGCTCTTTTATAATATTTTTAAGAGCCAATTCTAAAGATAATAGTTTTCTAGGATATCCAGCCATGCCAATAAGTTAATTTTTAAACTTGTGAAAATCAACCATAAACCTTTCACTAAACTAAATTTAATAATTATAGTAGTATCATAATTTAACAAAGGAGTTCAATATTGAAAAATCAAAATATAATTAATTACTCACCAAGTGAATTTGCATTTGATTACAAAGGTTGTAAAAAATGTTATTATGATACGAAAATTAATAATATCACTTTAAAAACACCTTTTCCTGGTGCCTTTTCAAAGTTTGATAGAGAGCAAAAAAAATATTACAACGATAAATCTTCTAAAATTATTTCTAAAGATCTAGAGGACGGTGTCATTGTATCAAACTATAATAAGAAACTTAAATCAAAGATATTATACGATAAAAAAAATAGACCTTTTACATTAGGTGGTTTTATTGATGCATACATAGATCACAAGAATAGTTATACAGTGGTCGACTTTAAAACTACAACCATCAGTGAAGAGGAACCGGTAAAATATAAAGCCCAATTGCAATGTTATGCAATGATTATGGAAAACCCAGCTGAGGGCAGCCTAAAATTAAATCCCGTAAAAAATCTTGGTATATTATGTTTTGACCCTGGAGAAATAACACAGGTTAATGAAACCGATTGTGATTTTAAAATGAACACTAAATGGTTTAATATAAATAGAGATGATGATGAATTGTTATCCTACATCACTGAAGTTCAAGATCTTTTACACCAAACAAAAGCACCTCCAATTACAAAAAGCTGTAAAATATGTGAATTCAGAGAGAAAATTAAATATGAAAAATAAAAAACTTTTATCTGAGACTAAGAGTTCCGAAGTAATCGCTTTTATTCTTGACCAATATGCAAAGGAAAATATTGATCGTGATTTAAATGTTTGTGCTGAATTGGTATTAATATCAAGAATAGTTATGCAACGATTTAGAAAAAATTTTGGGATAGATTTTAAAAAAAATATTTTTGTTGAAAAGGCTATTCAAGATGTTTTGGCAGAAATAAAAAAAGATAAAGATTTT
>JBNAKH010000219.1:0-1170 GCA_052047495.1 Candidatus Pelagibacter sp. | reverse complement strand
AGTTTAGATCTTTTATTAACTATTTTAGTTTTAATAACTCTATTTCTAAAGAAATTCCCTTCTGAGTTATTTTCTATACTTTTATATAATTCATAAGCACCTTCTATGGACTGGGATGCCCCCTGAGCAAATGAAGGAGGAAAAGCAAAAAAAGCATCACCTATAAAATTAATGTTATCATTATTTGTTTTAAAAAAGTCTTTACTAACAAATACTGGGAATATTTTTAATTCCTTAATTTTATCAAAAAATTCTTTATTTTCTTTTGGAACCTTTTCTAAAACTTTTCTAATGAAGGAATTTTCTTTGAATAAAGAATAATTTTTTTGTTGTTCTAAAGTAAGTTCATACTTCATAATTGCTATAAAATTTAAGTCTCCATTTTGATTTACTGGATAAATTACCTGATGAAAATCAGAGCCTAAAAATAATGAAATATTTTCATTATCGATTTCGGAAGAATTTGTTATCTTTCCTCTAATCGCTAGTGTGTTGTTGTATTTTGGTTGACTTTTATTGTTAGAAATCAAACTTCTACTTTTTGAAAAAACTCCATCTGAAATGATTAAATAATCACATTCGAAAATTTCATTGTTTTCAAAAGTAAGTTGAATTTTCTGATTTTCTTTATTTATACTCGAAACATTATGATTAAATTTAATTAAATTTTCTATATCCTTTTTCAAAAAATTTATTAAATCAGATCTTTTCAAAGTAGTGTACTGACAATTCTCTGAATTAAAATCAGAGATCTTCAAATCACATATCTTTTTGAAGTTTTTAGATGAAAAAAAAATAATCTTTTTTGGATTAAACTTTCTTGCATTTTCAAATTTATTAAATCCGATTTCATTTAAAAGCTTCACACTATTGACGGATAATTGAATGCCATAACCTTCCTCAAGATTAATCGAATTACTTTTCTCATAAATTACCACTTGATAATCTGAGTTTTTCTTGAGCAAATTAGCAATAAATAATCCTGAAATACCAGCTCCGATGACGGCTATTTTTTTCATGAGTTGCCCTCTAAATACTTAACAACTTTTTTTGTAAATGTTGGCAACATAGAATTACCAATTTTTTTTTGATCAACCCAACAAGAAGAGGATATTTCTCTAACATTTTTTGGATATTGAATTTTGATATTCATATTCATGTTGGACATTT
>JBNAKH010000218.1:0-1542 GCA_052047495.1 Candidatus Pelagibacter sp. | reverse complement strand
TATGTTGCATAATTACAACACCATTCAAATTTATCAGAAAAAAATTGAAAACTTGGGGTTTTTACACTGAAAAATGATATTTTGCTCATGTTTATTATTAATAATCAAACAATCATAAAGGAGTAATTAATTATGAACAATTTGAAAAAAATAGGATTATCAGCATTAGCTGGGTCTCTGGCAACAGTAGCTGCACATGCTGCTGAAATGTCAGTATCTGGTAGCGCTTCTATTACTATGGACAGACCATGGCAAAATGGAGGAGCAACAGGTAACGACTTCTCAATGGGTGATAGTCTAAACTTTAGTGCTAGCGGTGAAACAGATGGTGGATTAGCTGTTACTCTTAAGTACGAAATCGATGGTGGTGCATTAGATGACTACAGCATGTCTTTAGCTGGTGACTTTGGAACTTTAGTGTTCGATGGTCATGGTGCTTCATCTGCTTTTGGCGCTGTTGATGACGTAATGCCTAATGCATACGAAGAATCATGGGACGTCTTAGATACAGATGGAACTGCAACTACTGGTTCACCAATGGTGATCGGTGGCGGTGGTGGAGATAACATGTTTATCTACACGTCTCCAACAATTGCAGGTGCAACTTTAACTATGGCATACCAAAACCATTCAAGTGATGCATTAGATTCATACACTGACTATGCTATTAAGTATGTACCAGAAATGGTTGAAGGTCTAACAGTTGGTGCTGCGATGTCTGATAACGTTGCTGCTGCAAAAGGTAAAAACGCACAAAAAACAACTGGATATGTTAAATATGCAGTAGGTGGATTTACTATTGGTTACCAAATGTCAGAAAACGACCATGACACTAAGACTTTAAGTCAATCGTCGTCTAGTTATGGTATTACGTATGCAGTAAATGATGATCTGTCCATTGGATACCACTCACATACTTTAGAACCAGATTCAGGTTCTTCAGGTACTAGTGACCAAGAATCTACTGGTATTTCATTCTCATACACTATGGGTGGAATGACACTTGGTGGTGCTATGAACGAAACAGATAATTCAAGAGGTACAGCTGCAAGTGACTTTGAGTCATATGAGTTTAACCTTTCATTTGCATTCTAATTTATTTAGAAATCAAATTTAAAAGAGGCCCCTTTTTAGGGGCCTTTTTTTTATCTAAAATATGAAATTCCTGCGATACAAGAAATTTTAGTTAATTTAATTTTTTTTACATTTTCTTTTGATATACCACCCAAGGCAACAACTTTTTTTTTAGTATATTTACTTAAAATTTGAAACTTATTTAAGCCTAAATAATTTTTATTCTTTTTAAAAAGTGAAGATATAAAAATATTTTGTACTTTTTGAAGCTCTTTAATTCTAATTTCTTTGAGATTATGGGCAGATCCTACTACAGCAAAATTTGGATAAATAGAATATGCCAAATGATTAAAATCTTTGTTAAAAGAAGGTAAATAAACTCCATCTAATCTCAGTTTTAAAGCTAATCTAAAATTATTAGCTAAAAAAAGTTTATTTCCCTTTTTTCTCAAAAAGTTTTTAAGTATT
>JBNAKH010000217.1:0-2119 GCA_052047495.1 Candidatus Pelagibacter sp. | reverse complement strand
ATAAGTTTTACTGAAAATATTGATAATTCATATAGAATTAATAATGGTATCGCTAAACCAATTTGTGTGATGGGATCTGGGGGTGTGAGTAAAGCTGCAGCTGCGAATATAATAACCACAACATATTTTCTTCGTTTCTTTAAAAAATCAGAATCAACTAACCCTACCCTCGCTAATAAACTCAACACAACAGGTAATTGAAAACTTATGCCAAACGCAAATATAAGTTTCATTACCAATGAAAGATACTCGTTTACTTTTGCCTCTAATTGAATTGGTAAATTTGTTGAAAGACCAGAACTTTCAAAAGATAAAAAGAATTTTATCGCCAAGGGCATTATTAAATAATAAACCAACATGCCCCCTAATAAGAATAAGATCGGGGTTAAAACTAAATAAGGTAAAATTGCAATTTTTTCATGTTTATAAAGTCCAGGAGCAATAAATTTCCAAATCTGCATTAAGATAAATGGACAAGTAACAAAAAAAGCTGTGAAAAAAGATACTTTCAAATAGGTAAGGAAAGTTTCCTGTAAGGCTGTGAAAATTAATCTTCTATCAGTTCCATCATCTTTTACTGCTTGTGCGTATGGCTCAACTAAAAAACCATAAAGATGTTCAGCAAAAAAATAACATCCTATAAAAAAGATTATTAGAAAAATAAAACTATGAATTAGTCTTTTTCTTAACTCTGCTAAATGACTTACAAAGCTACTTTCATTTTCGTCATGACTCATCTTTTTTTTCTTCTTTTTTTTCTATTTTATTATCTTCAAGATCAATATTTGAGACTTCATTTTGAATATTATTGACATATTTTTTTGCAGAGCCGATCCATGAACCAACTTTTTTGAGCATTATCGGAAAGTCCTTAGGTCCCAAAACTACAATTGCTATTGCAACTATTATTAAAATCTCAAACCAACCAATAGTAGGCATGTGATTTATTCTTTTTTGTTCGAATCTTGATTATCGTCAGAAATATTTTTTGGCTCATTGTCATCAGTCACATCTGATGCCATTCCCTTTTTAAAACTTTTTATTCCTTTTGCTACATCGCCCATAAGGCTAGAAATTTTTCCTCTACCAAATAATAATACCACAAGTATTACAACGATCGCTATTTGCCAAATTCCAATGCTCATAGAAAACTTATAACCTTTTTATTAATAATTGAAAAGTCTAATTTGTAGGCTTAGTTCTTCTCATCCGAGTCAAGAGTACTACTTAACATTTCATCAATATTTGAATAAATGTCCTCTTTTTTATCATCTTGTTTTTCTTTGTAGAATTTTCCAGTACCAAAAATAGCATTGTCAATATTGGCACTATCAATTAAACCTGCAGCTCCAAGTTCATCTACTGTTGGTAGATCAGATAATTTTTGCAAGTTAAAATGGCTTAAAAAGTCATCCGTCGTAACATATTGAATAGGTCGACCAGGGACATTTTTTCGTCCACCAGGTTTAACCCAATTTAATTCCATTAAAATTTCTAATGTGTTAGTTCCAAAAGCTACTCCTCTTATTTCTTCTATCTCTGCTCGAGTAACTGGTTGATGATAAACAATTATAGCAAGAGTTTCTATTGCAGCTTTTGATAATTTTTTTTCAACAGTTTTTTCTTGGGTCATTAAATTTGAAAGATTAGGTGAGGTTCTAAAGGACCATTTTTTAGAAATACAAACTAAGTTAATACCTCGATTTGAATATTCAGCTTGTAATTTTAACAAAATTTTTTCGACATCTGTTTTTTTAGATATCTTATTTTCAATAGTTTCAATATCTAATGGTTCTGCAGCAGCAAAAACAATACCTTCAATTTCCTTTTCAATTGAAGATAATTTAGTTGGAAAATTAATAATATTATCTTTTTTCTTAATCTTTTTTTTTATCATTTGTTTTCTTTTATATAGATATCATCAAAAAGGTTTTCTTGTTTTATGCTTAGGTTGCCCTCCTTGACTAACTCAAGAGACCCCGCAAATATTCCTGCTTTACCAGTTCGTTTATATTTTGATCCACTTTTAAAATTTTTCGGTATTAAATCATCTAATTTTTTCCAATCCATTAATTTTCCAAAAAAATCTTTTATAGTTTTTATACCTTCTTCTGTTGTA
>JBNAKH010000216.1:0-2915 GCA_052047495.1 Candidatus Pelagibacter sp. | reverse complement strand
GATTTTATATATGAATTTTTTAATCTTGAAACTAAGATGAACAATAATATCTTTAGCAAATCAGTTAGGCTCATAGGAAAAAACAAATTCATAAACAGAACTTTTAAAAATATAGCTAATAGAGGTTTTAAAATTTAGTTTTATTGTACAGTTGTATTATTATAATTATCAAAAGAATATGTAGTTAAAATTTCTGAAATTTTAGTTTTTCTAAGTTTTAAATTTTGAGCCTCTAATAAAATTTGTTTTTCCTCAAGTGTGAATGGAGATGCCATTGCGAGAGCATTTATTGTTTCATCTAAACTTTGTTTTTCTAATCCTTTCCAATTAATAATAAATCCTCGTTTTTCAAAAAGATTTTTTAAGTCTTTAAATATCAACTTTAAATCAGAAAATTGTAGATTTTCACTCTGATAAGTAAGATCCTCATAAAAATTATTAAAATCCACATTGCATTCTCTGTATTTTTTATTTGATTTTATTTCATCTTTTTTTTTAAATCTTATAACACCCTTAAGTTCTATTAAAAATTGACCATTATCATTTTCTCTAAAGCTGGTAATTTTGCCCATACATCCGATGTCATATAATTCAGGTTTGACTTTAATTTCTTTTGAATTTTTAGGTTGAATCATCCCAATAAGTTTATTTGACCTCATACTATCATTAATCATATCGATATATCTTGGCTCGAATATATTTAATGGAACAGTGGTTCTTGGAAAAATGATAAAATTACTCAATGGAAAAACTGGTATTGTTTTTGGTAAATCTTCTTTTTTCATGAAAAAAACATACCATAATTAATATTACTTGAATTAAAAAAAACGACACACTATATTAATTTCTTTTGCGGGCGTAGCTCAGTGGTAGAGCGTCTCGTTGCCAACGAGAAGGTCGAGGGTTCGATCCCCTTTGCCCGCTCCATTTTAAAGTAATGCAAGAAAAATTTAATTAGACGAGGATGTAAATTAAATGAGTAAACTATTCGAGAAAAAATGCGTTCCTTGTGAAGGCGGTGTACCCGCACTTGACATAAGCGACATACACAAATATCAAAAAAAAATTGATGGGTGGGATGTTATTAAAAATGAGAAAAATATACATTTTTTAGAAAAAAAATTTACATTTAAAAACTTTGTTGAGAGTCAAAAATTTGTAAATGAAGTAGGTCGAATATCTGAGGAGGAAGGTCATCACCCCGAAATTTTATTTGGATGGGGTTATGCAAAAATTAACATTTCAACTCACGCAATTGAAGGATTATCCGAAAACGATTTTATCTTAGCATCAAAGATTGACAAGATTTAATGTCTAAAATGTCTTGTTTT
Source organism: Candidatus Pelagibacter sp. (assembly GCA_052047495.1). GTDB lineage: Bacteria > Pseudomonadota > Alphaproteobacteria > Pelagibacterales > Pelagibacteraceae > Pelagibacter. Next base: position 1,584 of record JBNAKH010000216.1, on the reverse strand, counting down.
AGAAAAAATTAAAATAGTATTGGTTTTATCTGCAAACTTTATAATCTCTTTATCTCTGATTGATCCTCTGGGTTGGATTACAGCAGAAACACCAGATTGAATTAATTTTTCAATACCATCAACAAATGGAAAAAAAGCATCAGATGCTGCAACAATTTCTTTTTCATTTTTTTTGAAGCTTCTCATTTTATTTATTGCAATTTGACAGCTATCAAGTCTACTAGGCTGTCCAGATCCGATACCAACTGTTGTTTTATCACCAACGAGCACAATAGCGTTGGATTTAACATAACGGGAAATATTGAATGCAAATAATAAATTTTCAAATTGTATTTTGTTTGGTTTTTTCTTTGAAACAATTTCGAAATCCTTCTTTTTAAAAACAAGATCATCTTGAGATTGAATCAACATTGAGTCTGATGCAGAGTTTATTTGAAGAACATCATCAAAGTTAAAGTTTGTTGAATCTATAATTCTAACATTCTTCTTAGATTTTAATAATTTAAGAGCACTTGTTTCAAAACCATTTGCTATAATTACTTCTAAAAAGGTTTTGTTTAACTCAACCGCTAAACTTTTATTAATTTTAAAATTGCAAGAGACAATACCTCCAAATGCACTTACAGGATCACATTCAAATGCAGATTTATAACTGCTTACTTTGTCCTTTAAAATAGAAACTCCACAGGGGTTAGCATGTTTGATAATTACTGTGCCTATATTTTTCGGTAGACCTTTGGATATCTTTAAAGCAGCAAAAATATCATTGTAATTGTTATAGCTTAATTGTTTTCCATGAATTTTTTTTAATTTGAAATTCTTATTTTTAGAGTAAATAGCGGATATTTGGTGTGGATTCTCTCCATATCTTAATCTCTCGATCAAGTTTCCGTAAATAATTTTTTTCTCTGTAAAATTTTCATTTGTAACTGAATTGAAGTAATCTGAAATTACGGAGTCATAATATGCTGTTTCATTAAAAGCTGATTGAGATAATTTTTTTCTAAATTCTAATTTTGTTGCACCCTTAAATCTTTTTAACTGATCCATCAAAGCTGAATATTGATTGATGGATGTTATTACTGCAACGTCGTTGTAATTTTTCGCAGCACTCCTTACTAAGGCAGGACCACCAATATCAATTTTTTCAATTATTTTATTGTGATTTTTTGTTGTGTTTAAAGTTTCTTCAAATGGATAAAAGTTGACTATAACTAAATCAATATTTTGAAAATTATTTTTTCTTATTTCTCTTTTGTGAGAATTTTTGTCTCTTTTATTCAAGATTCCCGCATGAATTTTCGGATGAAGTGTTTTAACACGCCCATCAAGAATTTCATTAAAACCAGTATAATCAGAAACTTCAAGGCATCGATAACCTAATTTTTTAATTGCCTTAAATGTACCCCCTGAACTAATCAATTTAACATTATACCTGTTTAAAATATTTAATAATGGTTTTAAGTTTGATTTATCTGAAACAGAAATTACAGCTGATTTTATTTTTCTTACTATATCTTTTTTATTTGCCATTTAATATCTTCAGTCTGGTTATTTGAAATTCCAGAAATAAATATATTTTGA
>JBNAKH010000215.1:0-1046 GCA_052047495.1 Candidatus Pelagibacter sp. | reverse complement strand
TTTTAAGCGTTTGAGTTACCGAATTTAAGTTAGTATCTTTAATAAAGATTAGCACACAATTATTGTATTTCTTAAAATAGTTTATTGTTTTATCAAATGAATTGGGAAGTTTCTGACTTATAAGATAATTATAAACTACATTCGATGAAATAACTCTAACACGTGGTACGATAGATCTTTTTAGAGATCCTTTTATGAGAGCAAAGTGTTCTGATCCATCTAAAAGATTCTCATATATTTTGATCTTATATTTTTGATTTTTTACTTTGATATCGGAGGATTTTTTTAATTTTACTAATTTTTCTTTTTTTAATCGATAAGAAATTAAATCTTCAATTTTACCAATCTTAAGTTTATGTTTTTTTGCAAAATTTAAAAGTGCTTGACCTTTAGCCATTGTTCCATCTTCATTCATTATTTCACAAATGACTGCTGAATTATTCTTTTTAGCTAATTTTGAGATATCCACAGAGGCTTCTGTGTGACCTGCTCTTACAAGAACACCACCATCTTTTGCGATTATTGGAAACACATGGCCAGGTGATACTATGTCTTTCTTACTCACATTTTTCTTTGAAGCTATTTTAATAGTTCTTGCTCTATCTTTTGCTGATATCCCAGTTGTGATACCTTTTTTGGCTTCTATTGAAATTGTAAACGCTGTCTGATTTCTTGATTGATTTACAGGTGACATTAAAGATAAATTTAATCTTTTAGCTTGAAGACTATCTAAGGCTAAACAAATAAGACCTCTTCCATATTTAGCCATAAAATTAATATTCTTTGCATTTGTATCCGAAGTTGACATAACTAAATCACCTTCATTTTCTCTTTTTTCATCATCAACCAAAATATACATACCCCCTTTTTTTGCTACATTTATTATGGTTTCTATTTGTGAATAATTATTTTTTTTCATAATAATAGTTTCTAACGTATTTTGAAAGAATATCTATTTCTACGTTAACTAAATTACCTTTTTTAAGAGATGATAGATTTGTTAATTTATAAGTATGAGGAATTATCCAGATTTGAAAACCTTTTTT
>JBNAKH010000214.1:0-1484 GCA_052047495.1 Candidatus Pelagibacter sp. | reverse complement strand
AATTCTATCATATGAAAAAGTTTATAATCAAGGCTTTAATATAAACACACCAATAAATCTAGAATTACAAAAAATAGCAACAAACTCTTTAAGAAATGGATTAATCAAATATGATCAACGTAAAGGTTGGCGTGGTCCATTATTAAATAAATCATATTCTAAAAATTGGTCTGTTGGTTTAGATAAATACGATCTAGAGAATTCAATTGATTGGAAAATTGCAATAATAAAAAAGATTTCAAAATTTTCTTTAGAAATAGAAACAAAAGATAAAATCAAAGGAATTATAGATTACAATAATATTTCTTGGACTAAAAAAGAATTAGATGATCTTTTTAGAGTGGGAGACATAATCTATGTTAAGAATATAAGAGATAACAAGTTTAGCCTTAAACAATTACCAAAAATAAATGGTGGTATAGTTGTGATGGATCCTTTCACAGGTAGAGTTGTTGCTATTAGCGGTGGATTTAGTTTTAAAAATAGTGAGTTTAATAGGGCTTCACAAGCTTTGCGGCAACCCGGTTCAGCATTTAAACCATTCGTTTACGCTTTAGCTCTTGAAAATAATTACACTCCTTCTTCATTAGTTTTAGATGCACCGTTAGTTTTAGATCAAGGTACTGATTTAAAAATGTGGAAGCCGGAAAATTATGGAAAAAAATTTTATGGGCCATCAACTTTGAGAATTGGTTTGGAAAAGTCACGAAATTTAATGACAGTAAGAATTGCACAGAATCTAGGTGTAGATAAAGTTGCCAAATTTTCTAGAAATCTTGGCATTTATGAAAATCCTGATGAGCTTTTATCTATTTCTCTGGGTTCTGCCGAAACAACTTTGTTAAAACTCACATCTGCTTATTCAGCTTTTGTAAATGGAGGAAAATTAGTTACACCAATTTTGATTGATCGTGTCCAGGATAGTGAGGGAAACACAATTTTAAATAATGAAAATAGATCATGCTTAAATTGCGATAAACTTTCATATACCGGTAAAGATTTTCCCTATGTGGGAAATAATTTTAAACAAGTATTTTCTCCTCAGACAGCCTACCAAATTACTTCTTTGCTAGAGGGTGTTGTAAAAAGAGGCACCGGAAAAAAACTAAGAGATTTAAATTTGAATCTTGCGGGCAAAACAGGAACGACTAATAAAAATACTGACGCATGGTTTATTGGGTTCACCTCAAATTATGTTATTGGAGTTTATGTGGGTATGGATAATCCTCAACCCTTAGGAAAATTTGAAACTGGTTCAAAAACAGCACTACCAATTTTTAAGGAATTTATCGAATCAGCTATTAGAAAATCTGACGCTCGACCATTTAAAGTTGCTGATGGAATTACAATGATGGTAGTTGACCCGACGACAGGTCAAAAAGCAAAATTTTCATCTAAAGATACAATTTTAGAGGCATATAAAAGCAAGAATGTTATTGATGGCAAAGTATTATATTCAAATAATAATAGATTAGACACGAATA
>JBNAKH010000213.1:0-1562 GCA_052047495.1 Candidatus Pelagibacter sp. | reverse complement strand
TATTACTAGTGATAATTAATTGTTATCAATAGTAATTGTATGAATGAACTTACAACAGACCTAAAATCGCTTCATGAGGCAACTTTAAATAACCTCAAAAGCTCAAAAGCAAATAATACTTTAAGAGCTTATAAATCGGACTTTAAAGATTTTGGTGCGTTTTGTACTAAGCATGGTTTGAATTCTTTGCCATCAGAGCCAAAAATTGTTTCATTATACCTTACACACCTTTCTAAAAATTCGAAAATAAGCACTTTAAGAAGACGTTTAGTGTCTATTAGCATGGTACATAAACTAAAAGGGCATTATCTAGACACCAAACATCCAATCATTGTTGAAAACTTAATGGGAATAAAAAGGGTGAAAGGAGTCATTCAAAAAGGTAAAAAACCTATATTAATCAGTCATTTAAAATCTATAATTAATGTAATAGATCAAGAAAAAATTGAAGAAATTAAAAAATTTAGAGACAAGTCAATAATCTTAATTGGCTTTGGGGGTGGTTTTAGACGAACTGAGCTTGTTTCAATTGATCATGAAGATTTAGAATTTGTACCTGAGGGTCTTAAAATTACCATTAAAAGATCAAAAACTGATCAATTTGGTGAAGGAATGATCAAAGGACTACCCTACTTTACTAATGAAAACTATTGCCCTGTAGTCAATCTTAAAAGGTGGCTAGAAATTACTAAAATTAAATCTGGACCTATTTTTAGAAGGTTTTCCAAAGGATCATCATTAACAGAAAAAAGATTAACTGACCAATCGGTAGTTTTATTAATGAAAGAATATTTAAATCTAGCGGGGATCGACAATAAAAATTTTGCAGGTCATAGTTTAAGATCAGGTTTTGCAACTGTAGCAGCAGAATCTGGTGCTGATGAACGGAGTATTATGAGAATGACTGGTCACAAAACAACACAGATGGTTAGAAGATACATAAGAGAAGCAAATATCTTTAAAAATAATGCTTTGAATAAAGTAAAATTATAACAAAGTTTTTTGAATTATTACTTGATGCCAAACAACTAATTTTGAAATATTTGAAATATTTGCTTTAATAAAATTATTTATTGGAGTTGATGGATTTTTTTTTAAATCTTTATAGTACCACCACATGTAATCATCTAACACTAAAAAACCACCTTTTTTCAATACATTCCAAGAATTGATTAAATCAATTTTAACTTGATCAGAAGAGTGGTCACCATCAACATAGATAATATCAAAATATTTATGATTTTTTTTAAAAAATTCATTAGATGTCATTTTATGTTTCTTCAAAATATTTTTTGATTGATAAAATGATGTATTTAAATCAAAATTCTCTTCAATTAATTTGAAATTTACATTACTATGTTCATCACTTCCAACCCAAGTGTCAACACATGTTATATTGCTGTCAGAAAAATTTTTTAAAAAAAAAATAGCACTTCTTCCTTCGTAAGAACCAATCTCAAGTATATCTTTAACATTTTTTGTATTTTTGAAATTCATAGACAAATAATTGAGATTGTTACAAAACCATTTTTCGTTATAATCTAAGCTTTGAAATTTTTTAT
>JBNAKH010000212.1:0-3892 GCA_052047495.1 Candidatus Pelagibacter sp. | reverse complement strand
CAACATAAATTGTACTTAAAATTCCTCTGAACATAGGTGATAAATGAGGAGTAAAATCAAACTGAATATTTCCTTTAACACATTTTTTTATCATTTCTTCAATTTCAGAATTATGTCTATGTGATGCAACACCATAAGCACTTAATGATTCATACAAATTTTTATCTTTATATCTTTTATGTACACCTCGTCCAGCACCAGAATATCCTGATTTGGAGTCAATTATAATATTATGATTTTTTATTAATCTATTTTTTAATAAAGGTATTAAAGGTAATAGTATAGAAGTCGGATAACAACCAGGACAAGAAATAATTTTATAATCTTGAACTTTTTTACCTGTAATTTCAGGTAAAGAATAAATGCTACTCTTAATATTATATTTTGCTTTATGATCTTTTTTGTACCATTTTTTGTAATCTAAAGCTTTCTGAAGTCTAAAATCTGCGGCAAGATCAATTAAAACGTTTTGTTTATTCAAATATTTTGAAATTACTTGTGCTTCTCCATTGGGAAGTGCTGTAAATACCACATCAATTTCATTCAAAAATTTTTTATTGAATTTTACAATTTTGGGTAATTTTTTTAATCCAATGGTCTTATCGTAATGAGAAATTTTTTTTCCTACTGATGTGTTTCCACATAAATACTTTATTTTTACATATTTATGTTTGTTTAATAATTTTATCAATTGGATACCAATATAACCAGTTGATCCAGCGACTAATACATTAAGCTTAGGCATTTCTTATTATAACAGTTAAAAATTAAAAAAAAATTATCTTTTAGAAAACTGAAAGCTTCTTCTAGCTTTTCTTCTTCCAGGTTTTTTTCTTTCAACTGCCCTGGAGTCTCTTGTGGTTAATTTCTCAGTTCTAAGAGTAGATTTAAAGCTTTCATCAAATAATACTAAAGCTTTTGAAATTCCATGCACCATTGCCCCCGCTTGTCCAGTAGGACCACCGCCTTTAACATTACATCTCACATCATAATCTGTAGCTTGATTAATTAATTCAAAAGGTCTTGTAATTTGCATTTTGTGATTCTCACTAGCAAAATACTCATTGTATAATTTGCCGTTAACATAAATTTTTCCTGAACCCTTTTTAAGCCAAACTCTTGCAATGGATGTTTTCCTTCTTCCAGTTGCATATTTGCTATCCTTAAAATCAAGTTTTAATTTTGTTGTTTTTGATAAAGTTTGAGTATTTTCCATATTAATTTCTTGCTATATTCTTGCTATTCAACTTACCTAATTCAATTACTTTAGGATTTTGAGCTGAGTGAGGATGATTGTTGCCAGCATATATTTTGAGTTTTGTAAGTTGCTTTCTGCCCAAAACACCACCTGGTAACATTCTTTTAACTGCTAATTTTAATGCCTCGCCAGGTTTTTTTTCATGTAATTTTTCTGGAGTTGTTTCTTTAATACCTCCAGGATGACCAGTATGTCTGTAATATTTTTTATTTTGAAATTTTTTTCCTGTAAATTTTGCATGCTCTATGTTTTTGACTACTACAAAATCTCCTGTATCCATATGAGGTGTGTATGTTGCTTTATTTTTTCCTCTAATGATTTTAGATACAATTGTTGCAAGTCTTCCTACAACAGCATTTTTTGCATCTATTTCAAACCAAGATGAATTTAGCTCACTTTTTTTAACAAATTTTGTCATTAAGCGAGGATTAATACTATTATTAAGTTTAAAGTCAAATTTATATTTACCTTGTAAAATAACTCTATTCTGTTAAAAAGATATTGCCGATTTGATCCTATTGCGGGCGTAAACTGCTAAAAAGGAAACTCTCATAAAATCGGTAGGCATTTGAACTATATTGTGCGCCTTGCATTAAGCAAAAGCACTAAAAAAGGAGTAAAAATGAGTACAAAAAGAAATAATCCAGAAACTATAGCCATTCATGGTGGTGACTATAAAAGTGATCCAGCCACAAATGCTGTAGCTGTACCTATCTATAGAACGACATCGTATCAATTTAATAATACTGAACATGCTGCTAATCTTTTTGCATTAAAAGAATTTGGAAACATCTACACGAGAATAATGAATCCAACCAATGATGTTTTAGAAAAAAGAGTTGCAGCTTTAGAGGGGGGATTATCTTGTGTAACAGTATCTTCAGGTCAAACAGCATCGTCTTTTGCAATATTAAATGTGGCTCAAGCAGGTGACAACATTGTAAGTTCAACAGATCTATATGGTGGAACTGTATCTTTATTTACTCATACATTAAGTAAATTGGGAATTGAAATTAGATATGCGGACCCAAGTGATCCAAAAAATTTTGAAAAAATGGTAGATGATAAAACAAGAGCTTTTTATGGAGAAACTTTACCAAATCCTTATCTTAGAGTTTTTCCTATTAAAGAAGTTTCTGATATTGGCAGAAAATATAATATTCCATTAATCATGGACAACACTGCATCACCAGTTATTTGTAAACCTATCGAACATGGTGCGGCCATAGTAATTCATTCACTTACTAAATATATTGGTGGACATGGAACCGCAGTAGCAGGGAGCATTGTTGATAGTGGTAATTTTGATTGGACTGCTGATCCAAAGAGACAACCTTTATTTAATGAACCTGATGCTAGTTATGGTGGTGTAATATGGGGTAAAGCAGTGCCTGAACTTACAGGAGCAAATGTTCCTTTTGCAGTGAGAGCTAGAGTGTGTTTACTAAGAGATCTTGGTTCCGCATTAGCACCTGATAATGCATTTGCTATAATTCAGGGTTTAGAGACTGTAGCCTTACGTATGAAACAACATTGTGAGAATGCTGAGAAAGTTGTTAATTTTTTAAAAAAACACAAAGAGGTTACAAAAGTAATCTATTCTACTGAACATAATAAACCAATCGCTGACAGAGCAAAAAAATACCTAAAGGGTGGTTATGGGCCAATGGTTGGTATTGAATTAAAAGGTGGTATTGAGGCTGGAAAAACATTCATTGAGTCTTTAAAAATGTTTTATCATGTTGCAAATATTGGTGATGTAAGAAGTTTAGCAATACATCCTGCTAGCACAACTCATAGCCAGTTAAACGAAAAAGAACTTGCAGCATCTGGAGTTACACAGAGCTATGTAAGACTTTGTATTGGTATTGAGCATGTAGATGATATCATTGAGGATTTAAACCAAGCTTTAAACAAATCTTCTAAAGGTAAATTAAGGGCGGTTAGTTAAATCTTGTATTAAGAAACAAAAAATAGATACAAGAACTTACCAAAAAGATTGAACTTATTTGGTGCATAGATGCTATGTAGATTTGTGCACCATATAAAACTGTTATTATTCCTAAAAAAATTTGTAATAAAATAAAGAAACCCAATACATTTATAGACTTGTATAAATCAAAAATTTTGTTCTTATAAATTTTGTAAAACATAAATAAATAATAAAATCCGATTATATAAGCTAAGTTTCTATGAATAAATTGAACCAAAGATGGATCGCTAAAAGCAGATAGTTTAAATAAATTAACAAATTCATTGTCGTCAGGAAAATATGCTGTACCCATATTTGGCCAGGAATTATAAATTTTTCCAGCATCCATACCAGATACAAAAGCTCCTATAACAATTTGTGTAAAAACCAATGTTAAAAAAACGAGTGGTATTAAAGGATTTATTTTATTTGTTGTATTATAACTCAAATTTAGCTTGAGATAGTTCCAGCATCATGACCCCAATCTGGCATTAATCTATTAGCTCGTGCAAAAGCCTCTGCACCTTCAGTGTCGCCAGATGCCTTTAATCTTTGCCACTCTCTAAATATCTCAATATTGGCAGCAGGCTTATTTTCACCGCCCCCCTTAGATAGCTCTTTTGCTTTAAGACCAAGCTCAGCCTCTTTAAGCTGCATCCCTC
>JBNAKH010000211.1:0-2582 GCA_052047495.1 Candidatus Pelagibacter sp. | reverse complement strand
ACGCTCGTGCGGAATTTTTTAAGGATCTATCAAAAATTATTGAGAATAATGAAAAAAGACTGAGCTATGGTATTTCAGTGACAGATTTTAATATGGATGGAAATAATGAGTTTTTAGTCACAGGTTTTGGTTTTCCTAATTTAGCGTTATCTTTTCAAGATGGAAAATTGAAGAATATAAACCATCAAAAAATTTTTTCAGATATTTCAAAGAAAACCATTGGAGTTGCTGCATGTGATATTGATAAAGATGGCTTTGAAGAAATCTACTTTTTAAATACCGATACATATAGTGGAGTTAAAAAATATTCAGACAGATTATTGGATATAAAAGATAATAATTATTTTGATTTATTTGAATTAGAAAAAAATAAAGAAAATCTAAATTTAACAGCAGGAAGATCTGTTGTTTGTGTAGATAGAAAGGGAGATGGTGAATATGGAATTTATGTTGCAAATTACGGAGGACCAACAAGGTTTTATGAGATTGAAAATGAACTTATCAAAGATAAAGCTGAGAATTTAAATCTGGATAATATTACTGGTGGAAGAGCAGTTGTATCTGGGCATATTTTGACAGAAAGAGCCGATATCTTTGCGGCCAATGAGAGAGGAGCAAATTTTCTTTTTAAAAATAATAATGGAAATTTTGATGATGTTGCATTTGATTATAGATTAGATGATGCAATCCAAAATGGACGGGGTACAGCTTTATCAGACATATATTACCGTGGTAGATTAGATATTTTAAGTGGTAATTGGCTTGGATATCACAGAGCTTGGGTCCTGGAGAATAATGAATTTAAAGACATTGGAAATAAAGATTTTGATGAACCCTCTAGAATAAGAACAATTATTTCTGCAGATTTTGATAATGATGGTTTTGATGAAGTTTTTATGAACAATATAGCAGAACCAAATAAGTTATTTCGTATTAAAGATAATGGAAAATTTGAGCAGATAAATTTTCAGGTAGGACTCGAAGCTAATGGATATGGAACTGGTGCTGCAGTCGCGGATATAGATAATGATGGAATTTTAGAATTATTAGTTTCTCGTGGTGAAAGTAAAGCACAAACATTAACTTTGTATAAAGCAAAAGTTGATAAAGGAAGTAAATACTTAAGGATTAAACCATTAAATAAGTATGGTGCGCCAGCAAGAGGAGCCACTGTTACCTTAATAACTAATCAAAGAAAACATTCAAAAACAATTGATGCAGGATCTGGTTACTTATGCCAAATGGAACCTGTGGCACATTATGGAATTAGAAAAAAAGAAAAAAATTTTAAAGTAGAAATTAGATGGACAAATGGAAGTAAAGAAATGATTGATATAAAGAAACTTAACCAAACAATTATTGTAAGACAGAAATGAAAAAAATATTCAATATATTTTTAATTGTATTTTTAATATCATTTCAACTCAAGTCGTTTGCTGGAGAAAAAAATTACCACAAAGAGCTTATTACTGATTGGTCTAGAATATTCCCTGATAAAAATAGAAATGCCGCGGGACCAAAATTTTTTAAATATATCATAGATAAAAAAATTACTTACAAAGACTTTGTTGAATTTAACAAATTATATTGTGCAGTTTCTGGGTCTTTAATTGACCCAAATAGTGACTCAGAATTCTTATTTATTAAAGAAAGTCAAACGAATAAAAAAATTTGTGGAAACTATTATAGGTGTTGTGTTCCATGTTCTTGTGATCTTATGAAGTATTCTGAAGCTCAAAAGATGAAACATAAATTTGAGGATGGTTTTAAAGAATTCTATGTTTTAACAATAAAAAATCCTTGTTCTAAAAAAGATTTTCCCAATAGAGTAAATAAAGATTATTTTTGTAATGGTGAAAAAATCAACAAATCAGAAGTGTATAGTCTTAACGATCGAATAGTAATAGGTTTATTGCACAATGGAAAAAATTGTGCGAAAGATGAGGTAGACTTTGTTAAAAGTCATCAAGTGACGGGTAGATATTGCGAGTTGAGAAATAATACACCTTTAGAAAATTTAGATACTGGAATGGGTGATATTTTTATAAAACTCGCGAGATAAATAAATATGAATAATAAAATTTTTGAGTGGGCAGGTGTTATCACTGCAATATTGTACTCATTATTTGTAGCTATGAATATTGGAATAGAGTTTTTTGGTTTTTGTTTACTACTAATATCTGCAATTCTAATTGGAATTTGGGCTTATCGAGGCGGTCATAGAGGAATATTATTTTTACAATTCTTTTATGCTACGGCCGGGATTATTGGAATGTTTAGATGGTTTTAGTTAAGTGTTGAAATAATTTTTGGAATATAATTTTTAAAGTTAAAGAAACCTTTATTACAATATTGCCAAGAGTTTTGATCAAGTTCTCTATAAAGGAAATTGATTTTAAAAGTATTTGAATTCAAATAATCTAAATTTTCTCCAATAGTTGGATACAACCCCACTGCTTTTTCTATCTTTTTAATTTCGCTAATATCTATAACTTCACAATCAATAGATTGATTTTTAAATCTTTGTTCCTGGTCTTGAATAAGTGATGACTTAAATTTAAGAACTTTTTCACTTAGTTTGA
>JBNAKH010000210.1:0-1728 GCA_052047495.1 Candidatus Pelagibacter sp. | reverse complement strand
GAGACAGATACTAATTATCAAACACGGATCTTTAGGAGATATATCTCAAGCTAGTGGTGCTATTCAAGACATATCTGAAAATCATAAAAATGATCAAATTCATCTTCTTACTACAAAACCATTTATTGATTTATTCAAAAAAAATCCATTTATTCATAATGTTATTTTAGACAAAAGACTACCAAGATTTAATTTAATATATTTATATTTTTTAATGCGTGAAATTAAAAAGTATAATTTTTCAAAAGTTTTTGACTTGCAAAATTCATCTAGAACTAACTTTTATAAAAATATTCTTTTTCCAAAAGCAGGCAAGGAAATATGGTCGAGCTCAATAACAACTTTACCAGAAGGAAAAAACAAAAGTGAATTTGATAAAAATTCGGTTCTCGAAAGATTTGAATATCAATTGAAAGATTCTGGTTTAAATACATTGAATACGTTAAGACCAGACTTCAATTGGGCTGCTACAGACATTAGTGAAATTAGAAATTTTTATAAAATAACAAAATATATTTTATTATTTCCTTTCTGTTCACCTCATTTAACAATTAAAAAATGGCCTTATTACAATAAGCTTATTGATTTAATATCGAGTAAGTATGGTGAAGAATATAAAGTTATTACAGCTCCTGGACCAACTGAAATCAGTGAAGCAAAAAATATTAATGCATTAGCTTTACTGGATAATGGAAGTGCGCTAGATATTTCTCAACTTACTGCCCTGATAAAAGATAGTTCATTTGTTGTTGCAAATGATACTGGTCCTGCGCACATAGCTGCTCATGTAGGAGCCAAAGGTCTTACATTATTCGGCAAACATACAACAGCGTACAAAGTAAGTATTGAAAGAGAAAATTTTAAACCAATTGAAGTCACGGATTTAAAAAACTTAAGTGCTGAAAGAGTTTTTGAAAGATTATCTAATTCTTTAACCTAGTTTTTTCAATTATTCTTAAAATCACTGGCACTACAAAGAGTATAAATAACAATCTTATAATATGATGAAAAGCAACAAAATCTGGCTCAAGGTCAAAAGCAATCGCTATTACTGCTACCTCATAAATACCTCCGGGGCAAAAGGATAAGATCAGTGATAAAATGTTATTATCTACAAAAAATGTAGCAACGTATGCTGCTATCAGACCTAATAAAACTAAAAGTATGGTTGCAACTAATCCATGAAAAGAGTTATTTGCCACTTCTTTAAATGTTTTATTTGCAAACCTACATCCAACAGAAGCTCCCAAAATTAATAAACAAAAATTTATTGATGCATCAGGTAATTTGTATGACGCGATGTCAGATATTTGTAAAACTCCACTTGCAACGAGTGTTCCAGATAATAGTGCAGCTGGAACTTTAAATTTATCAAAAAAAAATATGAACACTAATGAAACAATAATTAATATAATTAATTCCCAATGGTTTTGAGACATGTAATCAAATTTTTCTAATTCTAAAGCTTCAGCTGGGTAAAGACTAACTATTATAAAAGGGAATAAAGTTATTATAATTATTAATCGAATTAAATGAGCTGTAGCTACTTGAGATAAATCTGATTTTTCATACTCTGCTAAAATCATTAATGGTCCTAAAGCACCTGGGGCAGCAGAAAATATTGATGTTTTTTCTTTGTAATCAGAAAATTTTTGTAAATATTTAGAAACAATTAGAATGCTAATAACCTGTCTCTTTTACACATGTGACGCTGCCGACGTTCGCATA
>JBNAKH010000209.1:0-1699 GCA_052047495.1 Candidatus Pelagibacter sp. | reverse complement strand
GGATTAATTTTTGGTGATACAGATTTTCCAAATAAAATACTTAAAACAATAAAGAAAAAAAGAATAAGGTACATAATAATAGATTTATCTACATCAAAAAAATTTAAAAAAGATAGTAAATCTTATTCAGTTTTTATAGGTCAATTTAGTAAAATAATTAATATTCTTAAGAGAAATAGTTGTAAAAAAGTATTATTTGCAGGAAAAGTTAATAAGCCAAACTTTTCTAGATTAAAATTAGACCTTAAGGGAGTCTACTATATTCCAAGAATTATTAAGGCATCCAAGCTTGGTGATGCTGCAATTTTGAAAGAAATTATTAAAATACTATCTCAAAATAAGATAAAAACTGAAAATTCTCTTAAATTTAACCCAGAGCTAACTTTAAAAAAGGGCAACTATTCAAAAATTAAGCCAAACAATAAGGATCAATCTGACATTAAGAAGGCTATTAAAACGTTAAATAATTTAAAACAATATAATTACAGCCAAGGTGTAGTAGTTAGAAATAAAAAAGTAGTCTGTATAGAGGGAAAAGGTGGAACAAAAGAACTGCTTAAAAAAAGTAAAAATAAAAAATTTCGAAACCATGGTGTTTTAGTTAAGTTTCCAAAAAAAAAACAAGACCTTAGAGTCGACCTACCAACAATTGGTTTAAAAACATTCAAACAAAGCAAGATAGCTGGATTAAAAGGTGTTGTCGTAAAAGGTAAACAACATGTATTTTTAGATAAAAATAAATGTATTAGCTTTGCAAATAAAAATAAAATGTTTATTTCGGTGAAATGAAAAAAATTTTTATATTAACAGGTGAACCTTCAGGGGATAAATTAGCATCAAAAGTAGTTACTAAGCTTCAACAAAATCATACAGATATAGAATATTTAAGTGTTGGAGGCTCTCATTTAAACAAACTTGGAATTAAATCAATATATGATCTTAAAGAGATAACCTACATTGGTTTTACCAGTGTCATCTTGAATTTATTTAAAATCAGAGGCAAAATAGATGAAACTGTGAAAAAAATAATTGAATTTAATCCTGATATTTTATTTAGTGTAGATAGCCCGGATTTTACTCTAAGAGTTGCTAAAAAAATAAAAAGTATAAACCCTAAAATTAAAACAATACATTATGTTGCACCACAAGTATGGGTGTGGAGAGAAGGTAGAGTTAAACATTTTAAAAAGTTTTTAGATCATGTTTTGTTGTTATTCAATTTTGAAAAGAAATATTTTGACAAAGAAAATATTAAGAATACTTTTGTTGGTCATCCATTACTTGAAAATAGTGAAAACCAAAAAACAAATTTAT
Source organism: Candidatus Pelagibacter sp. (assembly GCA_052047495.1). GTDB lineage: Bacteria > Pseudomonadota > Alphaproteobacteria > Pelagibacterales > Pelagibacteraceae > Pelagibacter. The sequence goes on along the minus strand of JBNAKH010000209.1, from coordinate 385 downwards.
CAAATATAATTGATGGTAATAAAAAAATTATATCAATATTTGCTGGAAGTCGAATTTCGGAAACAAATATTCTTTTACCAATTTTATTAGATTTTATCGAACTGATGAATAGCAAGTTTGATAAATATAATTTTGTTTTTCATGCTACCGATCAAAATATAGACTCTATAAAAAGAGAGATTAAAAAAACAAAATTCAGTAACGTTGAGGTTATATCAGAAGAAAATATTAAATCACAAATACTATCAAATTCTGTGTTTGCTGTGGCGAAGTCTGGAACTGTCTCTCTTGAGATTTGCAATGCAAAAGTTCCATTTATTACTATTTATAAAATGAATTTTATTAATTTTTTTATTGTTAAGTTTTTAGTTAAGACCAAATTTGC
>JBNAKH010000208.1:0-4639 GCA_052047495.1 Candidatus Pelagibacter sp. | reverse complement strand
CTAAATATGAAAAAAACCGATAGAAGAGTTGAAGAATTTATTAGAGTTGACCATGCAGGCGAGAGGGGTGCTGTCAAAATTTATGAAGGTCAGTTATTAGCTTTAAATACAATTGTTAAAAATGACAATTTAAAAAAAACAATTGAGGATATGAAAGAACATGAAGTTGAACATTGTCAATTTTTTGAAAACGAAATAAAAAAAAGAAATATTGAGCCAACAAAATTTTTGCCATTGTGGGATCTGCTAGGTGTAGGTTTAGGTTTTGGGTCTACTATTCTTGGGAAAAAAGCGGCTATGCTATGTACTGCCTCCGTTGAAGAAGTAATAGATAAACATTACCAAGACCAAATAAATCAACTTGGTCCAGAAGAAAAAAATCTAAAAAAGAAAATTATAAAATTCAGAGAAGATGAGCTTCATCATAAGGATATTGCTTATGAAAAAGGAGCTACCAAAAAAGGCATTTACTCAATTATGGATAAAATAATAAAAACAGGTTCAAAAATTGCAATTCGAATATCAGAAAAAGTATAAAACTTAAGCTTCTAATTCAACATCCCAATATAAATAATCCATCCAGCTTTTATGTAAATAATTTGGGGGAAAATTTTTTCCATTACGATGTAAATCTTCTGTTGAAGGTTGATAAGGATGTTGGGCCAGTTTCATACCCGATAATTTTAATAGTTTGCCTCCTTTTTTAACGTTACAAGCAGAACATGCTGTAACGACGTTATCCCAATTAGTTTCTCCACCTTTTGATCTAGGCAATAAATGATCAAAAGTTAATTCCTCGTTGCTGCCACAATACTGGCAGGAAAATTTATCTCTCAGAAAAACATTAAATCTTGTAAAACTTGGTTTAGATTGAGGAACAATATAATCTTTTAGAGCAATTACACTAGGCAATTGCATATTAAATGAAGGACTTCTTACCACACGATCATAATTACTTACTATAATTACACGATCTAAAAAAACTGATTTAACAGTATCCTGCCATGACCATAGTGATAGAGGATAGTAGCTCAATGGTCTATAATCAGCATTTAAAACTAGTGCAGGACATTTTTCTAATGAAACATCTTGATCAATAAAATTATTCATATCAAATTTTAACTTAAATAAAAATTTTTTTCAATATTTAGGAATTATTAAATTTTTTTAAGATGTAATTCAATGCAATACTTGAAGCATTTATAGGAATATGATGGTCACAATTTTTTATGAGATGCGTCTCAATGTCTATGTTATTTCTCATAAAAAAATCTTTTGCCTCTAACATAAAATTTGGCGATACAACTTGATCAGAATCACCATGAATTAACAAAATACTTGATGAGTTTTTTTTTCTCAATTTCAAATCCTTTTCATCAATAATTTTTCCAGAAAAACCCACAACACAATTAAAAGGTTCTTCAGAAGTAAGTCCTAAGTTTATTGACATCATGCAGCCTTGACTAAAACCAGATAAACAAATTTGTTTATTTTCAAAATTAAATTCATTTTTAATTTCATCAATAAATTTTGATAACTTTTTTTCAGCCTTTATAGATTGATCCAAAATATACTCTGGATCATCTTTGCTTAAATCAAACCACTGATATCCATTTGGGTTTATACTGCATGGTTCATGACCATTAGGACAAATAAAAATAGTATTAGGTAAATGTCTTTTCCAGTTTAGTGAGAGCATACTAATATCCTTGCCATCACCACCATAACCATGAAGTAAGATGATAGCATTTTTAATCTTTTTATTAGTCTCTGGTTTGACCATTACTGAATCTAGGCAAAATGTCATAGTGTGTGAATTATGTTTTTTTATTTTAAAAACACCCTACAATACCTTCATGTTATCTGGAATAGTAGTTAAAATATTATCTATAATTTTGTTAATGGCAGTAGGGATTGTTTTAATTCTTGGTATCGGAACTTTATTTAAAGGTGGTGAAACCAGCAAAAAATATTCAAATAAATTAATGCAGTTAAGAGTTTTGCTTCAATTTATTGCAATAATTGCTTTGGTTGGTTTTGCATATTTTTTCAAAAATTAGTTGTAACTAGCCAACCATTCAACAAAATTTTTTTCCTTAAAATCTATTGACCCAACAATTCTTGCAAACTCATATCCATCCTTGTTTATCAAAATTGTGGTGGGCACTCCTCTTAGTCCAAACTTTTTCGCTAAGGTAATTGGTGAGTCGAAATATATCTTAAGATTATCTATACCTAAATCCTCAAAAAATTTAGAGGCTTTTTCTAAATTATCCTGACCAACATTAATCGGAAATATTTTTAAATTGTTTAAATTTTTTTGAGATTGCAATTGATCAAGAGATGGCATTTCCTCTTTACATGGGGCACACCAAGTTGCCCAAAAATTGAGTAAAACCAAATTGCCTTCAAATTGATCAAGTTGAATTTCGTTACTCTGATCATCTAAAAACGTTAATCCATCATATTTTTTAAGCTCTTTATTGATAACAAGATTTTTTATATCTTTGATTTCTGCTGCAACACAATTAGATATTAAAAAAGCAAATAATATTAAAAATCTCATGTTAAATAGGTATAATTAATTATCATGTCGAAAAATAAAAACAACCAGGCAATATGGGGCAATAGAATAAAAAAAAACACTTCATCAATTTTTCAAAAAGTGGGAAGTTCTATAGATGTTGATAAGAGGCTATATAAAGAGGATATAATTGGATCAATTGCACATGCCGAAATGTTATTTAAACAAAAAATTATCACTTTTAAAATAAAGAATAAGATTGTTTATGGTTTAAACAAAATCAAAAAAGAAATAACGAACAAAAAATTTGAATTTAATAAAAAGTATGAGGATATTCATATAAATATTGAAAAAAGACTTTTCGAAATAATTGGTGAAGATGCGGGTTTTATTCACACAGCACGATCAAGAAATGATCAAGTGATCACAGACTTGAAAATTTGGATGAAATCATCAACCAAAGAAATCAATGTTCTATTAGATACTATTATTAAAAGTGTAATAAAAGCAGCAGAAAAAAATATATATACTCTTATGCCTGGATTTACTCATTTAAAAAATGCTCAGCCAGTTTCATTTGGCCACTATTTGATGGCTTATGTTGAAATGTTTAGAAGAGATAAAAAGAGATTCATAAATAATCTAGATAGTTTAAATGAAAATCCTTTAGGTGTCGCTGCTTTAACTGGAACCTCTTTTAATATTGATAGAAATTACACTACAAAAAAACTTGGATTTACAAAACCAACTAATAACTCAATAGATACAATTTCTGACAGGGATTTTGTGCTAGATTTTCTTTACTCTATTTCAGTCTGTGCCATGCATATTTCTAGAATAGCTGAGGAACTTATCATATGGAACTCTGATGCTTTCAAATTAATAAATTTATCAGATAAAGTTGTAACTGGTTCTTCGATAATGCCACAAAAAAAAAATCCAGATTTACTGGAATTTTTACGAGGAAAGTCTGGAATTATTTATGGTAATTTGTTTTCTATGCTTACAGTTTTAAAAAGTTTGCCTTTATCTTACTACAAAGATCTTCAAGACGATAAGGAAATTGTTTTTAAATCTAATGATACACTACAAAATTGTTTAAAAATACTTGATGAGATTCTTAAAAATTTTACACCAAATAAAAAACAAATGATAGAATTAGCTAACACAGGATATTTGACTGCAACTGATCTTGCAGATTATCTCGTAAAAAATCACTCAATGCCATTTAGAAAAGCATACAAAGTGACTGCTAATATTGTGAACTTTGCTGAAAAAAAGAAAAAAAATCTTGATCAATTAACTCTAGCTGAACTTAAAAAAATTGAACCAAAACTATCAAATGATGTATTAAAAGTGTTTGATTTAAAGAATTCTGTAAATTCTAAGAAATCATATGGTGGAACATCTTTTGATAATATTAAAAAAATGATATTGAAATATAAAAGAAAAAAATGAAAAAAAAGATTATTTTAGCAATAATTGTATTTTCTACATTGATCGCTTGTGGAAAAAAAGGAGACCCAGTCTATAAAGAATCTCAAAGCAATTCAAAAATACCAAGCTACTTTCTAAATAAAGCTTAATGAGATTTTTAAATAGTAAACTTAAGATTGAAAATACAATCCTGCAAAATATTGCTAAAAAATATGGAACACCTGCATATTGCTACTCGTATAAACAACTTAGAGAAAATATAAATGATTTTAAAAAAAATTTTAAATCCATATCACCATTAATTTGTTTTGCTATTAAATCTAATACTAACTTAAATTTAATAAAAGAAATAAAAAAATTTGGACTTGGGGCAGATGTTGTATCAATGGGTGAATTAATGTTGGCTCTTAAGGCTGGAATTAGTCCAAAGAAGATTGTTTTTTCAGGAGTTGGCAAGACTTCCAAAGAAATCAATTTTGCAATTGATAAAAATATTTTATTAATAAATTCAGAGTCCAAAAGCGAAATCATAGAAATTGATAAAATTGCTAAAATAAAAAAAAAACAAGTTAATATTGGTATTAGATTAAACCCAAATACTGATGCGAAAACTTTGAGCCAAATATCGACAGGTAAAAAAGATAATAAATTTGGAGTTAATGATAAAACATTTTTTGA
>JBNAKH010000207.1:0-2089 GCA_052047495.1 Candidatus Pelagibacter sp. | reverse complement strand
AATATAACAAATATAATTGTCAAAATTAGTTTTAATCTTAACCCAGTTTTTTTGATTTTTTAATACCTTAAATTTTTCACCATACAAGATTTGCGACAAAGTTTCAGAGTTATTAGAAGGTTTTGCATTTATATTTCCAAGTGAAAAATTATAAAAAAAATTATTTTTCATTAATCTTTAATTTATTTCTTATAATCCATAATATAATTAAAGATGGTATTACCATTATAGCAGTTAAGATAAAAAATACCCCCCAGTCTCCATTAAGCCAATCAACTAGAGCGCCCGATGATGATGCTAATGTAGTTCTTCCAGCAGTACCTATTGAAGCTAATAGAGCATATTGAGTTGCTGTGTAAGTTCTATCAACTAGCAATGATATGAATGCAACAAATGCAACAGTGGCAAAAGCTGCTGCAATGTCGTCAAAGATTACAGCAATTGCAAATAGTATTTCAGATTTACCACTCCACGCTAAAAGACTGAACAAGAGATTTGTGCTCGCCATTAAAATTCCTGCTAAAAACATTGCTTTTAAAACACCAGATCTTATTACAAATAGTCCACCTAGCAGAGTGAAGATGACAGTTGTTATCCATCCTAAGGTTTTTGAGTAAATAGCAATATCTGATTTACTAAAACCAATTTCTTTGTAAAAGATAATAGACATACGCCCTAAAAAAGCCTCTCCAACTTTGAATAAAAAAACAAACCCTAGGATCCCCAAAGCTATTTGAAAGCCATTTTTTTTAAAAAAACTTATTATAGGTCCACTGATTGTTCCACTGATCCAAGTTATAGTTTTAGTAAGAAAATTTAAATTTTGGAATTTACCAGCAATTAATTGATCATTTTCTTTCTGATTAATTTGTCTTTCAGTCGAGTCAGTTTCATTGACAAACATTAATCCAATATTCATTAAAATTATTAAAATTCCTAAGATTAAAAAAGTGAGTTGCCAATAATTTTGAAAACCTAAATTTTCTAAAAAATCTGCGGAAAACAATGACAAAACTCCGCCTAATTTATATCCGCTCCACCACCCAACGACAGCCATTGCTGCGCCCGCAGCCATTGATTTACCTTCGTTTTCGCTAATTTGCTCAATCCTTAAAGCATCCACAGTAATATCTTGTGTTGCTGAAGCAATTGCAATCAGTAAACCTACTGATATTACAAGGGTTAAATTTTCTGATGGATCAATTACACTCCACAAAAATAACGAGATTAAGATTAATATCTGCATTAGGACAATCCATCCTCTTCGATGTCCAATTTTTTTTGTTAGGTATGGTATTTGAATACGATCTATTAAAGGAGCCCATAAATAATTAAATGCATAAACTGCAAATATAAGACCAGCCCAACCGACTGTAGATCTGCTTAATCCATCTTCCTTTAACCATAAACTTAAACTACTACCTATCAATACCCAAGGAAAACCAGAGATAGCACCAAGCAATAATATTTTTAACATTCTTTTATCGAAATAAACTGAAAATGTTTCTGAAAGGGATTGTTTTTTAATTTCTATCATTTTTTAATTCCTCCAGAATGAAGGTAAAAATAACACTAATATAGCAAATAACTCCAGTCTTCCCAAGATCATACCGATTGTTAAAATCCATTTGGAAAAATCTGGTAATGAGGAGAAATTACCATTAGGTCCAATTATTGAACCTAAACCTGGACCAACATTTGAAATAGAGGTCGCAGCACCTGAAATTGCGGTTATAAAATCAAGTCCATTTAAAGATAATAACGCAGACAATAAAAAAAATATTATTAAGTACATGTAAATAAAAGAAATGATCGATGCTATAAATTTATCATCAATTGCATTTTTATCGTATTTCAACACAAAAACACCTTTAGGGTAAATAATTTTTTTTAGTTGATTAATTACAAATGAATAAAGAATTTGAAAACGAAAAATTTTTATGCCACATGTTGTTGAACCAGCACAGCCACCTATGAACATCAAAGCTAAAAATAATACTAGAGGAAAGCTACCCCAATTGTCAAATTGAGCATTGACATAACCGGTTCCAGTTAGAATAGAAATAACGTTAAAGAAAATTGATCTTAA
>JBNAKH010000206.1:0-2343 GCA_052047495.1 Candidatus Pelagibacter sp. | reverse complement strand
AAATTTTGCTAGTTTAATATTTCTATATGGATTGTATTTGCTTGGCGCCTTAGGTAATGCAGCTAGTAAAGCAGCTTCTTCATAATTCAGTTCTTTTATTGATTTATCAAAATACTCAAGACTTGCAGCAGCTACTCCATAAGCCCCACTGCCGAGATAAATTTGATTTAAATATAGCTCAAGTATTCTTTCTTTCGATAATGCTCTTTCAATTCTAAATGCTAAAATGGCCTCTTTAATTTTTCGGTTTAAACTGACTTCATTAGTTAAAAGAAAGTTTTTTGCTACTTGTTGAGTAATTGTTGAAGCACCTTCTAGTCTTTTGGAAGTCAGAACATTTTTAATATTATTTACAATTGCTCTTAAAACCCCTTTAGCATCAACTCCTGGATGAGAAAAAAAATTTTTATCTTCTGCAGATAAGAAAGCGTTAATAACGTTTTTAGGAATTGAACCATAAGGAACAAATATTCTCCTCTCTTTTGAAAAATCTGCAACTAAATCACCATTCCCAGAATAAACCTTGCTTGAGACAGGAGGTTTGTAATTTTTTAAAAATTTGTAATCAGGTATATTGTTAGAAAAATTCCATAAAATAGCCAAAACGATTATTGATGAAATTAATGAAAAACTAATAAAACCAATAAATAAATTCTTTAAAATTTTGCTCATTTTGTTTCCATTATATAAGGGAATTTGTTAAAGATAAGGCATAAGAATACAAACAAAATTTTAATAATTTATGAATCAATCAAAAAAAATGTTATGGAAAAAAATTTATATATCGATGCTTCGCATCCAAACGAGATTAGAATTGTGCTCAAATCAGGTGAAAAAATTGAAGATTATGAGTATGAAGGTATAAAAAATAATCTAATAAAAAATAATATCTATTTAGGTAAAGTAAGTCGTATAGAACCATCTTTGCAAGCTGCGTTTGTTGATTTTGGGAGGGAACGTCATGGCTTTTTATCCTTTAACGATATTCAATCTGATTATTATCAAATTCCACAAAGTGATTTAGAAAAAATAAAACAAGAGGAGGAAAGAGTCCGAGAGGAATTATCAAAAAAATTTGAAGCTAAAGAGGAAGAAAATTTAGCTGAAGGTAAATTAGAGATTGAGGATCCATTGGAAAAAAAAGATCCAATAGAAAAAAAAGATCCAGAGGAAAAGGGAAATTCAGAAAATGAAAAAGAAAAAAAATATGAAAGTAGATTTAGATTCAAAAGATACAAGATCCAAGAGGTAATAAAGCCCAATCAAGTAATTTTAGTTCAGGTTATAAAAGATGAGCGTGGTCAAAAAGGTGCTGCTTTAAGCACGTTTATTTCTATTGCAGGCAAATATATAGTTTTAATGCCTAACACACCTAAAGGTGGAGGAATTTCGAGAAAAATTTTTAATCCTGCAGACCGAAAAAAAATAAGAAGTATTTTAAATGAAATTGAAATCCCAAAAGAAATGGGACTAATAGTAAGAACCGCTGGAAGTAACAAAACTAAAAATGAAATTAATCATGATTTAGATACACTTATTAATAACTGGAATCAAATTAAGGAAAATGCCTTAAGCTCTATAGCGCCCTCATTAATTCATCAAGAAAGTGAAATAATTAAAAGAACTTTAAGAGATATGTATGATGAAAACACAAAAAATATAATTATTGAAGGTAATGAAGGTTATAAAAAAGCTCAAAATTTTATGAAAATGATGATGCCTTCTCATGTAAAAAAAATAAAAAAATACAGAGGAAAAAAACCTTTATTTATTGAAGAAGGAATTGAACAGAAATTAAATCAAATATTTGAAAGTGAAATAAAATTGAACTCAGGTGGTTACTTGGTAATAAATCCTACAGAGGCCTTGGTTTCCATTGATATTAACTCTGGAAGTTCAATTAAACAAAAAAATGTGGAAAGCACTGCTTTAGACACAAATCTTGAAGCAGCAGATGAAATAGCAAGACAAATAAAAATAAGAGATTTGTCAGGACTTATCATAATAGATTTTATTGACATGCTTAGTTATGGTAATCGAAGATTAGTAGAAAGAAGATTAAAAGAAAAGTGTAGATCTGATCGAGCCAGAATTCAAATTGGAAGAATATCGAATTTTGGTCTTTTAGAAATGTCTCGACAGAGATTAAGAGAAAGTGCAGTTAAATGGAATATCAAACTAACAGATGAGTCTTTTGCGCTAAAAATTCTTAAATTAGTTGAATTAAAAGCAGTTTTAAATAAAGCTAAATTTGTAGATTTAAAGGTTTGTAAAAAAATTTCTGATTTTTTAAAAGAAAATTTTATTGAAGACCTTACTTACTTTGAAAAAAAGAATAAAATG
>JBNAKH010000205.1:0-1069 GCA_052047495.1 Candidatus Pelagibacter sp. | reverse complement strand
CTAAGAAAACTCTAGAACTGATTGAACATTTTGAAAAATTAAAAAATCTTGAGGAGCAAAAAGTAAATAATGTTATCGAATTAAAAGATAAGAAGAAATTTAAAAAGAAAACTTTTAGAAAAAGAAAATATTATAAAAAAGCTAAATAATTCCAGACCTTGGTGAAGATGGATTTCCGTATAGAGTTTTTTTTATTCTTCCAGATAAATAAGATTGGCGACCAGCAATAACCGCGTTTTTAAATGCTAAAGCCATTTGAAATGGTTTTTTTGCTTTAGCAATTGCAGTGTTTACTAAAACCCCGTCACATCCTAGTTCCATAGCTATAGCTGCATCTGAGGCTTGTCCTAGCCCAGCATCAATTATTAATGGTAATTTTGTTTGCTTCCTTATTATCTTAATATTAATCTCGTTAATTATACCTAAACCGGAGCCTATTGGAGCAGCTAAAGGCATAATTGCGCAGGCCCCAGAATTTTCTAATCTTTTTGCCATTAAAGGATCATCATTGCAATAGACCATAACTTTGAAACCCTCTTTAGTTAATATCTCCGTAGATTTAAGTGTTTCAATCATTTCTGGAAATAAGTTTTTTTTATCACCTAAAACTTCAAGTTTTACCAATTTCCATCCACCAATCTCTCTTGCTAATCTTAAAGTTCTTAATGCTTCTTTTGAATTAAAACAACCAGCGGTATTTGGAAGGTAAGTAATTTTTTTAGGATCTATATAATCCATCAATAGTGGTTTTTTTTTATCGGTAATATTTACTCTTCGAACAGCAACTGTGACTATTTCAGCTCCAGATAATTTGATTGCTTTGGCACACTCGTGCATACTTTTATACTTACCAGTTCCGACAATAAGTCTAGAACTAAAATTTTTCTTAGAAATAATAAGTTTATCCTTTTTCAATTTTAACCACCTCCAATAAAATGGACAATTTCTATTTTATCATTATTTTTAAGGTTGATATTTTTAATATTTTTTTTATCCACTATTTCTTGATTTAATTCAATAGCAACTTTCGCTAATGGAATTTTGTTTTTTTGAACAATATTGAATAATG
>JBNAKH010000204.1:0-3891 GCA_052047495.1 Candidatus Pelagibacter sp. | reverse complement strand
ATTTGATTACAAAAAAGAAAGATTTTTTAAAATTTTAAAAAAACAAAAACTAGAGCTAATTAAGTGTAAATATTTACTTATTCGCCAAGATCCACCATTCAATTTAGAATATATTTGTTCAACTCTTATTTTAGATAAAATAAAAAAAAGGGTTAAAGTTATTAATGATCCAGTAGCAATCAGAAATGTATCTGAAAAACTTTTTTCCACAAAATATCAAAAATTTATGCCAGATACTATTTTTTCACAAAATATTGATGAAATTAGAAAGTTTTTTAAAAAACATAAAAAAGTGATTGTTAAACCTATTAATAGCTATAGTGGAAACAATATATATTTATTGACCAAGTTTGATTTAAAATTTTTTCAAAAATTTATTAAAAAACACGATCATATTATGTGTCAAAAATATTTACCTAAAATTAAAGAAGGAGATAAGAGAGTTTTTTTGATAAATGGTAAAGTTTGTGGCGCAATATCAAGAATTCCAAAAAAAGGCTCATTTTTAAGCAATTTAAGCAAAGGTGCAAAACCAATAAATATAAAATTAACTAACAAAGAAATGAAAATATCAAAATTAGTAAGCAAAGACTTAAAAAAACATAAAATTTTCTTTGCTGGAATTGACTTTATAGATGAGCAACTCAATGGTGATATTAATGTAACATCACCTACTGGATTAAAAACTTTATACGACCTCTCAAAAATAAATTTAGCCTCAACTTTCTGGAAAGAATTAAAAGCGTGAAAAATCTAACAGATCAACAAAAGGGATCGTTATTGGCTTTTATTGCGGTAATGTTTATTACACCAGATTCACTATTTATAAGGCTTTCAAATGTAGATACTTGGGGTTTAGTTTTTTATAGGGGAATTATTCCTTTTATGACAGTTTTGTTAGGTATGATAATTATTTATAAGTTAAATTTCTTTAAGATTCTTTTCACTAGTGGTTATCATGGAATATTTTATGTAATTACATTTAGTGTTACCAATATAACTTTTGTTGTTTCTATTCAAAATACAAATGTTGCTAATACTTTAGTTATGATAGCTACTGCTCCAATGTTATCAGCTATTCTTGGAGCTATATTTCTAAAAGAGCCTCCCGATAAAAAAACTTGGATTTCTATAATAATTACTTTTTTAGCAATAATATATATTTTCTATGACTCTTTGAAGTTAGGTAATTTTTATGGAGATGTTTTAGGATTTGTTACCGCAATAGGTTTAGCGGTTGGAGCAGTAATAATCAGATCTGCTAAAACTAAAAATTTAGTTCCAGCTGCGGTAGTTGGTAAATTATTTGTAGCAACTTTTGCATTACTTTTCATCGAAAGTTTTGCATTGATTGGTAAAGATCTACTGATTGTTCCGTTGATGTGTATTTTATGTGTAGCGATACCTTTTGTGTTAGTGACTATTGCGCCACGATTTATACCTGCTGCAGAAGTTAATCTTTTTTTTCTGCTAGAGACTATAATTGGTCCAATTTGGGTTTGGTTAATCATAAAAGAACAGCCTAGTTTAGAAACACTTCAGGGTGGTCTGATTATAATCACCACCATCGCAATTCACTCATACTTAAAACTCAAAAATTCCTAAGCTTGTCACAATTAAGACTTGATTTAATAATACATCGCGAATAATTACCACAACTTTTATGAATAAAGTTTTAAAAAACTCCTGGGCATTATTTTTAGGAATGGGCTTCATCATGATGGCTTATGGATTCCAAGGATCTCTCCTAGGTGTGAGAGCTGTTCAGGAAGAATTTAGCCTTACATCAACTGGATTTATGATGTCTGGTTATTTTGTAGGATATTTTATTGGTGCCGCAACTATTCCAAATATAATTTCGAGAGTTGGTCACATAAGAGTTTTTGCGGCTTTTGCGTCTTTAGCTTCATTAGTTGTTTTGATTCACTCAGTAATAATTCATCCATTCATATGGTTTTTATTAAGAGTACTTACAGGTGTTAGTATGGTTTGTATTTATACAGTTGCAGAAAGTTGGTTAAATGACAGATCAAGTAATAAAAATCGAGGCAGCGTTCTTTCTATTTATATGGTCATACTTTATGGAAGTATGGGAATTGGTATGTTTTTACTTAATTTTAGTAGTCCTAAAAACTTTCAACCCTTTATATTAGTTTCAGTAATTACTTCTGCAGCTTTAATACCAATTTTACTGACTAAAAAGAAACCACCTAACTTTAAAAAAATACAAGCCATGAATATGAGAGAATTATACAAGGCTTCACCTTTTGGTATGGTGAGCTCTCTTTTTTATGGAACAATACAATCAGCTTTATTCACGTTGCTAGCAGTTTACGCTACCTCCATGAACTTCACAATTTTAGAAATATCAATTGTAACTTTCCTATTAGCAATATCAGGCGCAGTAGCCCAATTTCCAGTTGGTAAAATTTCTGATATTTATGATAGGAGAAGAGTAATTGTTTTTTCAACATTTGGTGCAGCAATATTTGCAATAATTGCTATATTTGTTTCAAGGCAAATGTATTTACCTGGTGGTCTTGCAACTAGCAAAACATGGTTTTATTTTTTCTTTATTCTTTTTTCATTTTGTAGTTTGCCAATGTTTTCTTTAATCCTAGCACATACAAATGATTATATTTCAAAAGAAAAATTTGTTGCAGCTGGTGCAGGACTGCAATTTGCTTTTGGATTAGGAGCAATGAGCGGGCCATTTCTTTGTTCAATATTTATGGATTTGGTTGGACCAAATGGTTTCTTTGTGTTTTTATTTATTTTTCACTCTCTAATTGGATTTTTTGGAATATATAGAATGAAAGTAAGAAAAACTATTGAAAATCCTGACTCTCAGTTCATTGCCATGCCACAGACCATTACTCCTGCAGGTATCGAACTTAATCCTACTACTGAACACATAGAAGAACCATACTCTGAAAAAGTTAAAGAAATTTTAGAAAGAAAAGGTGTAAAATATAAAAAAGACGAGAACGAAGATAAAAAAGAAGAAGCGACATACTAAATATATCCCTTTCAGGTTGTAACTCATTTTAGTCAGACTTCATAGATTTTTTTAAGAATCTTATTGAATAATTTTCATTTATCTAGTGAAATAATTAAAAATTAAAAAATGCCATTAAAAAAAAAGAAAACAAAAATTAAAAAAAAAACTAACGGACTTGCTAAAATAGCATCTTTGACAACAAATTCGCTAAGTAGTGCATTATCCAATTATAAGAAAAAAAAAGAACAAGAAAAAATCAAAGCTATTAAATTACAAAAACTTGAAGAAAGAAATTCTTATCAAAAGGAAAAAAAAGAATTGAAACTTTGGGAGGATAGGCTCAATAAGGAGAGTAGTAAAATCCGCTCAAATGAAGAAGAGCTCAGAATAAGAGAAAAAGAAATTAGATCTAAAGAAGATCAACAAAAAATTGAAAGTGAAAGACTAACAAAAAAAGATGAGGAGTTGGTACTCGTCGCAAAAGAATTAAGAGAAAAAGAAAAACAATTAAAAAATAGAGAAGAAGAACAAAATAGAAAAGATATCGATTTAAAAGTAAGAGAAGATGAGCAAAAAAATAAGGAATTAAAAGAGCAAAGACGTAAAAATAGAGAATTAAAAATATTGAAAGAAGAAGAAGATAGACAAAAAGAAGCTGAGTTTATCAAAATAAGAGAGTGGGAAGAAAAATTTGATAGAGAACAAAAGGAAAAAGAACAAGATGAAATTAGACGAGAACAAAGACTTATCCAAAAAGAAATCGAAAAAAGAGCAAGATTTGATGAAATTGACAAAAACCTTAAAAGTTCATCAAGTGGATTAGAAAATTTTAATATAGATAAATCAAAAGAAAATTAAGTCCATCTCCAAAAGCATAAACTTCTCTAGAA
>JBNAKH010000203.1:0-2868 GCA_052047495.1 Candidatus Pelagibacter sp. | reverse complement strand
ATCTTGATTTTTCGTGGGATAAAAATTCAATGATAATCTCTAAAGATGTAATTCTTAAAAATAGTAAAAATTCTCTTCAAGCAGATGTAATTGAGGTAAATATTGCTACAAGAGATATAAAAATATTTATGTACGAAGAAAATAAAAAAGTTAATATTAGATCATTAAATTAAAAATGGCCCTAATTAAAAAATTTAGAATAAAATCATTTAAAAAAGTAAAATCAATTATAGAGTTTGAAAATGTAACTTTAGCTTATGGAAATAGAATAATTTTAGACAATATAAGTTTTCAAATTAATGAAGGTCAGATTTTTGGTATGCTCGGTCCTAATGGGGTTGGAAAATCAACAATTTTTAATTTAATTACAGGACTGATAAGTCCAAAACACGGAAAAATAAAAATAAACGGTGAAGATGTATCAAAATACCCCATATATTTGAGAACTAAAAAATTTAAAGTTGGCTATGTTCCTCAATATGGTGGTTTTTTTAATGATCTGACTCTCATTGATAATCTAAAGGCCATAAGTGAAATTGTAATAGAAGATAAAAATCTGAGACAAGAAAGAATTGATTATTTACTATCAAAGTTTGAACTTGAAAATATTAAAAATGTAAAAGCAAAGTTTTTATCAGGCGGACAGAAAAAGAAATTAGTTATTTCTTTATCACTTTTAAGTGATCCAAAAGTATTATTATTAGATGAATGCTTTGCAGCCTTAGATGTATTAACAATTAAAATGTTACAAGAAATTATAGTAAACTTACAAGAGGAAAATCAAATTTCTATTTGCATATGTGATCATCAGGCAAGAGATTTATTAGCTTGCGTTGATACTGCAATGATTTTAAGTAATTGTAAAATAATTGCTCAAGATACACCTTCAAATCTTGTCAATAATATTAATGCTAAGAATGCTTACTTTGGTAATAGTTTTAAGATTAATTAATTTTAATGCCAAATAAGATTATTTTAAAAAAAAAAATTCCAGATTTTTACAAAAAAATTTCAATTCCTGGGGATAAAAGTATTAGCATAAGGTGGGTTCTTGTTTCGTCTCTAGCAAGTGGAGTCTCGAAAGCCAGAAATTTGTTAATGTCAGAAGATGTATTGGCGTCTATTCAAGCTATTAAGAAATTTGGAGTAAAAGTTATTATGAGTAAGAATATTTGTAAGATTTATGGTGTAGGCATAGATGGTTATAAATATAAAAGAAACCTTACAATAAATGCTCAAAATTCTGGGACACTTGGAAGATTAATTACAGGAATTCTAATTGACACTCCTTATCCAATAAAAATTATTGGTGATAAAAGTTTATCAAAAAGAGATTTTAGAAGGGTCACAAAACCCTTGAGTAAATTTGGGGCTTCTTTTGTTTTACGTAATAATTATAATTTACCTCTTATTATCAATGGATCTCAAAAATTAAGACCAATTAAATTTTTTGAAAACAAAGGTTCTGCACAATGCAAGAGTAGTGTTATTTTGGGTGGGATTAAAGCTAATGGGAAAACTATTATAAAAGCAAAAAAATCCAGAGATCATACAGAACTTTTGTTTAAACATTTGAAATTACCAATTAAGTTTGAAAAAAAGAGAGATTTTGATTTAATTGAAGTTAATAAAGTGAAAAGAATTAATCCAGTAAATTATGTAGTTCCATCAGATATTAGCTCAGGAGCTTTTTTTATTGCACTGACTGTACTTCTAAAGAAATCTCAACTTGTAATTAAAAATGTTAATGTAAACCCGACTAGGATTGGTATCATCACAATCTTAAAACTAATGGGAGTAAAAATTTTACTTCTTAATAAAAGAATTTATAAAGGTGAGTCAATTGCTGATCTATTGGTAAAAAGTCCAAAATATATTAAATCTATTAATTGTCCATCAAGACTAAATAGTGGAGCTATAGACGAATTTTTGATTATTTTTTTAATAGCAGCCAAAGCAAAAGGTGTGTCAATCTTTAAAAATTTAGGGGAACTTAATAAAAAAGAAAGCCCAAGATTAAAATGGGGTTCAAAAATTTTGAAAAAGATGGGTGTCAAAGTTATTACAACTAAAAACTCAATTAAAATATTTGGTAATCCTGACTTAAAGATAAACAAAAAAATCACAATAAAAAAGTATTTAAAAGACCATAGGGTATTTATGACGAGTGTTATAGCAGCATTATCTTTAGGTGGTGAATGGCACATACATAATAAGGATGCAATCAAAACATCATTTCCATCTTTTTTAAAAATTATAAATACATTTAAAAAATGAGAGATAAGAAAAAATTTTTTAAGATCGCAATCGACTCTCCTGCAGCTGCTGGAGCAGGAACTTTAGCTAAATCTATTTCTAAACATTATAAGCTTTTATATTTAGATACAGGAAAAATATATAGAATGTTAGCTTTTATAAAAATTAATCAAAAAAAAAAATTCAATTTTAAATATTTAAAAACAAAAATCAAAAATTTAAATTTGAAAAGTCTTCAAAATAACAAATTACTAACTGACGAAATTGGTGCCGAGGCTTCTTTCATTGCAAAAGATAAAAATATAAGAAAACTTGTTTACTCTTTCCAAATTAATTGTGCTTATAATCCACCTAAAAGATTTAATGGATCTTGCTTAGATGGTCGGGACATTACGTATAAAATAATACCTGATGCTGACTTAAAATTTTTTATTACAGCTAATATACAAATTAGAGCCAAAAGAAGATTTAAGGAATTAAAAAAACTGAAAAAAAAAGTTTCATATGCTGATGTTCTAAAAAGTATCAAAAAACGTGACAAAAGTGACTATAATCGACGAATATCCCCTTTAAAGAAAACTAAAGATTCTATATTGATAAATACCTCAAATT
>JBNAKH010000202.1:0-1096 GCA_052047495.1 Candidatus Pelagibacter sp. | reverse complement strand
GGTTTTTAATTACCTCTGTGGGATTTATTATTTTAAGTTCAATTCAATATAAAAATCATGGCAAAAGTATTGAAACTATTTTTTTATCTATCTTAGCAATCTTATTTTTAATCAGCTATTTTATCTTAGTTTTCAAAGCTTAATTTATCCCCAATGTTCACAGGAATTTCTGTAAATTTTCAGAATCAATTAAAAGGTGATACAGCTTTAAAATCATATCTGTTAAAGTATATATGAATTAAGGGGCAACCCTTAACTGGCCAATTGGGCAAAAGCCGAGAGGTACAAATCCAAGGGGCAGAAAGTTCTGCAAAGCATCGCTGAACGTGCAGAACGGGAGGCATGGCGGTAGCGCATCAACGACGTGCCAAAACAACTGTTCTTTGCACCCTTAAAAGTGCAAGGAAACAGGGGTTTCTCAGGAAAAATGCATCTTAAAGGCACCAAATTTCAATTAAAAGTCTGGAAATACCTCAAAACTATACCAAAAGGTAAAATAATAACATATAAACAAGTTGCTGCTGCAATTAACAGCCCTAAATCAGCCAGAGCTGTAGCTAATGCTTGTGCTAAAAACCCATATGCCCCAAAAATACCTTGTCATAGAGTGATTAGATCTGATGGAGCTCTTGGAGGTTACTCTGGTAGAGGTGGAATCAAGCAAAAGCTCAAATTACTAAGATCTGAAAAAGTAGCTATTTAAAGCTATTTTAAACATTTTTTAAGTAAAAAAAGTGAGTAAAATCAATGCTTTTTTACCTTTGTGCAAGATTACTTTCTAAATAACATAATTCACCCTTCGGTTGTACCATATATTAGCCTATACCAAAAACAGACCCCTCTATGGGCGTTTAAATGCTATATTCAATTAGTGCATCGCTCTACTATTTAACTATATCAATGCTTTTGGACTGCCCTATTTTTTTGGAATTTTCATAACAACAATCGCAAAAAGCCCCTATTTTAAAAGGTTATTTAATGTTTTTAATAATTTACTATAAAATACAATTTTGCATAGTATATTAGGGTGATTTTAACTTTAAATCATCCAAAATATTCAAAAATTAATATTATTTATATTAACAATAAAATACAA
>JBNAKH010000201.1:0-1582 GCA_052047495.1 Candidatus Pelagibacter sp. | reverse complement strand
AAAATCAATTAGAAATATTCCAAATATTAAAGTAACAGATATTAATCATTTTAGTGCGTTTGATATCGTCAAGTTTGAAAAAGTTGTGTTTACTGAAACATCTGTAAAAGAATTAGAAAAGAGGTATGCTTAAGATGGAAAAGATACATTTATATGATAAAATTTTATCTCCATTAGTAACTGAAAAGTCAACAAATTTATCAGAACAAAATAAAATTGTATTTAAGGTGCCATCAAAAGCAAATAAGAAAAATATAAAAAGTAATATTGAAAAAATCTTTAAAGTAAATGTTACAAAGGTAAATATAATAAATAAACAAAGTAGAACTAAATTAACCAGAGGGAGAAAAGTTAAAGTTTCTGGTTTTAAAAAAGCTATTATAACACTTAAAAAAGGTCAAAGTATTGATTTAACAACTGGAATCTAAAATGGCACTAAAAACATTTAAACCATATACAAAATCTACTAGGGGAACAATTCTTGTTGATAGAACTGGTCTTTGGAAAGGTAAACCGTTTAAATCTTTAGTTTCACCAAAAAATGCAATGAAGGGAAGAAACAACAATGGTCATATTACATCTATCAATAGAGCTGGTGGACATAAAAAAATGTATCGACATGTCGACTTCTATAGAAAAAAATTTGATATGCCTGCAACGGTTGAAAGAATTGAATATGATCCAAACAGATCTTGTTACATTATGTTAGTAAAATTTGATGATAACTCACATGCATATTATCTTGCACCACAAAAAATAAAAGTGGGTGATAAAGTTGAAAATGGATCAAAAAAAGAAATAAAAGTTGGAAATTGCATGCCGTTACAGGACATCCCAGTTGGTATAAATATTCACAATGTTGAGATACAACCAGGCGGTGGAGGTAAAATTGCTAGATCTGCCGGAACTTCTGTTACGATTAGTGGATTAGATGGGAATTATAGTTTGATTAAATTAACATCAGGTGAAGTTAGAAAAATCGATTCAAGATCATTGGCAACTATTGGTGTATTAAGTAACCCTGATCAAAAAAATATCAAAATTGGTAAAGCAGGACGATCAAGATGGTTAGGAAGAAGACCTCACACTAGAGGTGTTGTTAAAAATCCAGTAGATCACCCACATGGTGGTGGAGAAGGTAAATCAGCGGGTGGAAGACATCCAGTTTCTCCTAAAGGACAATCAGCAAAAGGATTGAAAACAAGAGACAATAAGAGGACTGATAAATACATTGTGAAGAGAAGAAACAAAAGGAAGGATACAAAATAATGGCTAGAGCAGTATGGAAAGGACCTTTTGTTGAAGAAAGTTTAATCAAAAAAGTTGATAAGTACAAGACTGATCCAAAAAAAATTCCAATCAAAACTTGGTCAAGAAAATCAACAATAATTCCAGATTTTGTTGGAGTTAGTTTTTTGATTTATAACGGAAAAAAATTTATACCCATTACCATATCTGAAGACATGGTTGGTCATAAGTTAGGTGAATTTGCACCAACAAGAACTTTTTTTGGTCATACACCTGCAGATAAAAAAGCAAAACCTGCTGAGGCAGAGGCTAAGAAATAATTATGAGTAAAAAA
>JBNAKH010000200.1:0-1233 GCA_052047495.1 Candidatus Pelagibacter sp. | reverse complement strand
TTAAGATTACAGATTTTGTAGATTTAAAAGTTGTATTAGGATTAACAACCTGAAGTGTTATTAAACTAGATTGATGCTATTTTTTTGGTAAACCTTGAAACGTTTCTGGAAGCGTTTTGTTTCTTTACGATACCTGTTTTAGCTATTTTCATCAACTCAGAATTCAACTTAGGTAAGAACTTTAAAGCCTCAGACTTCTTTTTAGCTTCAATTAAAGAATTCATTTTCTTCAAAGCATTTTTAAATCTACTTTTTCGAGCCTTGTTAACAGCTGTTTGTTTTGAAATTCTTCTAATTCTTTTGATTGCTGATTTTGTGTTAGCCATATGCGCAGGGGTATAACTTGAGAATGAATTTTGGTCAATTAAATAATTATTATATTTGGCAGATATTACAAAAAAAAGAAGATCTATTGGAAATCATTTTTTTTTTAATAATTCCGTTGCATCCAGACCTTTTACAATTAAGTCCTTTTCTCTCATAAACATTAAAATTCTTTTGGAAATTTCCTGATTTACCTGATGTATTTTTAAAATCTCTAATACTTGATCCTCCCTTTTTGATAGCATTAATCAAAACCTTTTTAGAATTAAATATTATTTTTTTACAATCTTCTTTATTTAATAAAGATACTTTTTTATCAGGTTTAATTTTACATAAAAATAAAATTTCACTTGCATAAATGTTTCCTATCCCCGATACAAAATTTTGATCTAATAGAAAGTTTTTTATATTTTTTGTTTTTCCTTTTAAAAAAGAATAAATATAACTTAAGTTAAATTCTGATTGAAAAGGTTCTGGTCCAAGTTTAGAGAATCTTTTATCCAAAAAATGTTTATTAACCACTGTTTCAAAAAAACCAAATCTTCTTGGATCGTTATATACAATTTTAAGATCATCAAAAACTATTTCTACGTGATTATGTTTTTTAGGCAATGTAGGTGAGCTATAAAAACTGGTATTAGTTACCAAACTTTTTTTTTGATTATAAATTAGATGAATAGTTCCTGACATACCCAGATGTAAAAGACAATAACTTTGATTTGACAGGCAAATAATCAAATATTTTGAAAATCTTTTTACTTTGATTATTTTTTTGCCTTCGAGGAATCTTGGAAAATTAAGTGGGATTTTAGTTCTTAAATTTCTATTTCTAACTATTACTTTTTTGACCTTTTTTTGTTTAATCTTTTTGTCTAAAGATTGACGTACAATTTCTACTTCTGGTAATTC
>JBNAKH010000199.1:0-3343 GCA_052047495.1 Candidatus Pelagibacter sp. | reverse complement strand
ATACCTTTCGAAGAAACAGATGAATTATATTTTTTATCACCAAAAATTGAATGTCCTATGTTAAATAATTGTTTTCGCAATTGATGTTTTCTTCCTGTGATTGGTTTCATTTCTACTAAACTAGCATTGGTATTTTTATCTATCACTTTAAAAATTGTTTTAGCTTTTTCTGTAATCTTTTTTCCATTGTCATACCTTATCAAATTATCATTCCATTCACCTGAGTCTTTTTCAATTTCTCCGTTACATATCGCCAAGTAAGTTTTGTGCACTTTTCTTAATCTAAATAGAGAGGTAAATAGTTGAGCTGTTTGTCTATTTTTCGCAATAATAAAAACACCTGAGGTATCTTTGTCTAATCTATGAACAGAGAATGGTTTTGTTCCTTGAAATATTTCACTTTTTGCAAATATATCTACTAGATTTTTTTTTGACTTTGTTCCACCTTGAACTGATATTCCTGCACTTTTATTTAAAACTATAAAATCTTCATTGTTATCTATGATCAGATCTTCGTTAGATTTTATTACTTCAGTAGATGGATTGAATTGTTTTTTTTCGTGTTTAATTTTTTCTTTAAAATTAAAATTGAAGAGTTCTATTTTATCATTTGTTTTAATCTTAAAAGAGCTTTTTATTTTTTTTTTGTTTATTTTAATTTTTCCTAACCTTAAACTCTTTTCAATAAGACTTTGCGGTACTTTTCCTAATTTATTTCTTAACCATCTATCAATACGCATGTTATTACACGTTGACTCAACGATAAAACTTCTAATCATGAATATTTAAGACTTTTATTTATGCTGTGGTAGCTTTCTTATCTTCTTTTTTTTCAACTTCTTTTGCTGGATCTTTCTTTTTTTTATCAACTTTTTTGGCTTGAACGTCTCTATCAACAAATTCAATTATAGCCATAGGCGCATTATCTCCGTATCTAAAACCTGCTTTAATAATTCTTGTATAACCACCAGCTCTTTTTTCGTATCTTTTAGATAAAGTTTTTTTTACTTTATTCGCTGACTTAATATCCTGCAATTGTGAAATCAAAATTTTAGTATTATGCAAACTATCTTTTTTACCTAATGTGATTATTTTGTCAGCCTGTGGCTTTAAAAATTTTGCTTTTGGTAAAGTTGTTTTAATTTGTTCATACTTTATTAGCGAATTAAGCATATTTTTAAGCAGCGCTTTTCGGTGTTCAGAAGTTCTGTTTAACTTCTTATTTGCCATTCCATGTCTCATTAGATGCTTTCCTCTAATTTTTTAGACATTTCTGCGATATTATCTGGTGGCCAATTTGGAATTTCCATACCTAAATAAAGAGACATACCAGTTAAAACTTCTTTAATTTCATTTAAAGATTTTCTTCCAAAATTTGGTGTTCTTAACATCTCACCCTCAGATTTTTGAACTAAATCACCAATATAAATTATATTATCATTTTTAAGACAATTCATTGATCTAACAGATAATTCAAGTTCATCTACTTTTCTTAATAAATTTTTATTAAATTCAGGCTCTGTTGAAACTTCTTTAACTGGAGCTTCTACAGGTTCATCAAAATTAATAAACATTTTTAATTGATCTTGAAAAATTCTTGCAGAATAAGCAACTGCATCCTCAGCAGATATTGATCCGTTTGTTTCAACTTCCATTGTTAATTTATCGTAATCTAAAGCCTTACCTTCTCTTGCAGTACTTACTGAATAGGAAACTTTTTTTACAGGACTATATAATGAGTCTATTGCAATTAAACCTAAAGGTGGTTCTTCTGGTTTATTTAAATCAGCTGGAACATAACCTTTTCCAGTATTTACATTCATTTCCATATGGAAGTGAGTATTTTCATCCAAATTGCAAATAACTAAGTCAGGATTTAAAATTTCAACATCAGGAACTGATGCAATGTCAGATGCTTTTATTTCACCAGGACCTTTAGCATCTAATACCAGCTTTTTTGTTCCCTCAGCAGCACATTTTAATGCTAGAGATTTAACGTTTAATACAATATCAGTAACATCTTCTCTTACTCCTTTGATAGATGTAAATTCATGAAGCACACCATCGATTTGAATTGAAGTCACAGCTGCCCCTCTGATTGACGACAACAAAATTCTTCTTAGTGAATTACCAAGTGTTAAGCCATAACCTTTTTCTAATGGTTCAGCGATAATTGTAGCATGAGTTAAATCATCACTTATTTTAACATCCAGTTTCGCAGGTTTGATTAATGATTTCCAATTTTTTACATTTACGTTTTCTACATCCATTAAACTCTCCTTTTTTTTGGTGGCCTAGTACCATTATGTGGCATTGGTGTTGTATCTTTAATTGATAAAATTCTAAATCCTCTCGCTTGTAATGCTCTTAATGCTGTTTCTCTGCCTGAACCAGGACCCTTAACTTCCACAGATAAAGTTTTCATACCAAACTCTAAGGCTTTAGATGCAGCAGCATCAGCAGCTATTTGCGCTGCATATGGAGTTGATTTTCTAGAACCCTTAAAACCTTTTTGTCCAGCTGATGCCCACGAAATTACGTTTCCATTAGTGTCAGCGATTGAAATAATTGTATTATTAAAAGTTGATTGAACATATGCAATTCCATTTAAGATATTTTTTTTAGTTTTCTTTTTTTTTGAATAAGAACTTTTAACAGCTTTTTTTGGCGACTTATCTTGACTCAGTTCTTTATTATCTTTTTTTTCTGCTTTTGCCATGCTTATTTCTTAAGTGGTGTTAATTTTTTTCCAGCTATCGCAATAGCTTTTCCTTTTCTTGTTCGAGCATTACATCTAGTTCTTTGACCTCTTACAGGTAATTTTTTTCTATGTCTCGAGCCTCTATAGCAAGCTAAATCAATTAATCTTTTTATGCTCAATGAATAATCTCTTCTAAGATCTCCTTCAACTTTAAAATTTTGATCAATGTATTCTCTTATTTTCAAAATTTCATCATCAGTAAGTTGGTTCACTCTTTTTTCTTTAGGGATTGCTAATGATGTACAAATTTGTTTTGAAAATTTATCACCAATACCATAAATATAAGTTAGCCCTACTTGAACTAATTTATTTTGTGGGATATTTATTCCTGCAATACGAGCCATAATTTTGAGATAAATTTAGCCTTTTATATAAGAAGTTCTTTCAAAGTCAATGTCTTAAACATTAAGAAAAGCATCTATTTTAGCGGTTATTTGTTCTATTTTAAGCGCACCATCTATTTCATAAAAGTTTGAATTTTTGGAATAGAAATCTAAAACGGGGCGTGTCATATCCATATAAGTATCATATCTTTTTAGAATAATATTTGAGTCATCATCAGATCTTTTTTCTAAAGTTTTT
>JBNAKH010000198.1:0-2073 GCA_052047495.1 Candidatus Pelagibacter sp. | reverse complement strand
AAATATTCTGCGAATAACATGAAAAAGAATAAAAATCTCAAAGTTGCAATCGTCATGGGAAGTCAGTCAGACTTCAAAACTATGAAATTATCCGCAAATATACTAAAAAAAATGGGTGTTAGATTTGAAACTAAAATTATATCTGCCCACAGAACTCCAAAAAGAATGTATGAATTTGCAGAGAGGGCATCAAAAAATAATATTGGAGTAATCATTGCTGGTGCTGGTGGATCAGCACATTTACCTGGTATGATTTCAGCTATAACCTCAATTCCGGTTTTAGGTGTTCCGGTTGAAAGTAAAAAGCTAAAAGGACTTGATAGTTTATTATCAATAGCACAAATGCCAAAAGGAATACCCGTTGGAACTCTTGCGATTGGAGAGGATGGTGCCATCAATGCTGCTTTATTGGCTGCAGCTATAATTGCAAACAGCAATCCTGCTGTAAAAAAGAAATTAAATAATTGGCGTTCATCACAAACTAGATCAGTAAAAAAAAATCCAAAATAAAAGATGTCAATAAAAAATTTGGGTATAATTGGTGGTGGTCAACTAGGAAGCCTATTAGCTGTCGCGGCTAAGAAGTTGAATATCAATACCATAATCTATTGTGATGATCTGGATGCTCCAGCACAAAATTTTTGTAATAAATTTATTCATGGCAGATATGATGATAAAGTCAAAATGCAACAATTCATAAAAGAAATTGATGTGATAACTTATGAATTTGAAAATATACCTTATGAAACTCTAAATGAAATGAACAAGGTAAAACCAGTTTTACCAAAGCCATCGGTAAATAGATTAATTCAACATCGTATTGCAGAAAAAGATTTTGTAAACAAACTCAATATAAGAACTACTAGATACGCATCAATAGAAAATAAATCTGATATGGAGCCATTAGGAGATTTCTTACCTGGAATTTTAAAAACTACTACAATGGGTTATGATGGTAAGGGCCAATATCCGATTAAAAAAATTGAAGACATGAATGACCTAAATATTGATTTGTCAAAAGGATATATACTGGAAAAATTAGTAAAACTTAAAAAGGAGATATCTGTCATTATTACCAGATTTGGGAACAATAGTTATGAAATATATGAGCCTATAGAAAATACTCATGAAGATCAGATATTGAAACATTCAATAATACCAGCTGAAATCACTAAAAAAATATTTGATGAATCTAAAGATTGGTCAATCCGGATTGCAGAGGAATTGAAATATATAGGAACGCTTTGTGTTGAATTTTTTATTGATAGAAATGAAAATCTATATGTTAACGAAATAGCTCCTCGAGTTCACAATTCTGGCCATCTAACAATTAATGCTTTTAATATTAGTCAATTTGAAAATCATGTGAGAGCAGTCTGTTCGCTAGAAAAAATTCCACTCAAAAAAATATCTAATGCAAAAATGGTGAACCTAATAGGAAATCAGATCAAACCCTATAGAGAAAACTTTAAATTAAATGAAAATGAATTTTTCTTTGATTATCAAAAAAAAGAGATAAAAGATAAAAGAAAAATGGGCCACATAACAACTTTAATATAAATGCTTAAATCTATTGAGGGAAATTTTGATAACCCAGAGGTCAATAAACTTCTGACAAAACATTTTATAGAACTAAGAGCTGCATCTCCCGAAGGCAGTGCACATGTTCTAGATATTCCGGGTTTAAAAGTTTCATCAATCAAATTCTGGAGCCTTTGGGAAAATGATAAAATATTTGGTTGTGGGGCATTAAAGTTCTTAGACAAAGATCATGGTGAATTTAAATCAATTAGAATACATGATGATTTTAGAAATCAAGGTAATGGTATTAAAGTCATCAAACATCTCATTGATGAAGCTAAGAAATTAAAAATTAAAAGAATTAGTTTAGAGACTGGTGCTGGAAAATTTTTTGATCCAGCGCGAAAATTATTTAAAAAATGTGATTTTACACCTTGCAAACCCTTTGCCCATTATAAAGAAGATGTTAATTCTATCTATTTAACTAAGCTAATTGACCACGAATGATAAAAAAAAGTCTAATTGTGTACTAAATTTGTTGACAAAACCCTA
>JBNAKH010000197.1:0-1495 GCA_052047495.1 Candidatus Pelagibacter sp. | reverse complement strand
ATTTTTAGAAAGATTTATGAAATTTTCAGGACTTTTAAGTGTTTTTGCAATCAATTTAGCATTTTCAAAACCAATATGTCTTATTCCAAGGGCATATATAAACTTTTCAAAAGAAATATTTTTCTTTTCTTCAATTGCATATTTTAAATTAGAAACAGATTGTTGTCCCCATCCATCCATTGTTTTTATTTTTTCATAATTCAAAACAAAAATATCTTGTGGTAATCTAATCATTTTAAGTTTCCAAAAATTTTCTACAATTTTTTTTCCGAAACCATCAATATTAAAAGCTTCTTTTGATACGAAATGTTTAATTTTTTCTATTGTCATCTTATCACATTCGTATCCATCACTCGAACACCTTCTAACTGCATCATTTTTTTTTGTAGTCGAATTGTATTCTTTAATTGTTTTAGACCCACAAGAAGGACACTTAATTGGAAAAATATATCTTTTTGAGTTTTTTTTTCGTTTTTTGAAATTTACCTCGACTATATGTGGAATAACGTCACCTGCTCTCTCAACAACTATTGTATCACCTATTCTTATGTCTTTTCTGATAATTTCGTCTTCATTATGAAGTGTTGCATTCGATACAATTACACCACCAATATTAATTGGATTTATTTTTGCAACAGGTGTTAACGCACCTGTCCTTCCCACTTGAATTTCAATATTTAAAATTGTTGAAATACCTTTATTAGCAGAAAACTTATGTGCAATTGCCCAACGAGGTGAATTTGCAACGTTGCCTAAACGTTTCTGTAAATCAAAGCTATTTATTTTATAAACAATACCGTCTATATCAAAATCAATCTCATTTCTTTTTTTTTCTAATTCATGGTAATTTTTCATTAAATTTTTTATACCTTTTATAGTCTTATTAAATGGATTAGTTTTAAATCCCCACTCACTTAATTGTTGCAAATAATCACTTTGATTTTTAATTTCTAAATTATTTACATATCCAAATGTGTAGGCAATAAACTTTAAAGGAATATTCTTTGTATCCTGAGGATTTTTTTGTCTTAATGATCCAGATGCAGCGTTTCTTGGATTAGCAAATTTGTTTTTAAGATTTTCAAAATCTTTATTTTGAATAAATACTTCACCCCGAATGTCTATATCGTCAGGAAAATTTTTAGCTGTAATATTTTTGGGAATATCATTAATTGTCATTAAATTTTGAGTGATATCCTCTCCTTCTTTTCCATCACCTCTTGAAAGTCCCATAACAAATTTTCCCTTTTTAAAAACTAACGAGGCAGAAATACCGTCAATCTTAGGTTCTGCACTGTACTCAAATTCGTTAGAACTTTTTTGGTCTAAAAAATTATTAATCTTTTTTTCAAAATTTACCAGATCTTCTTCATCAAACGCATTTGAGAGTGAAAGCATTGGAACTCTATGTAAAACTTTTAAAAAAACTTTAGATGGTTTAAAACCTACTATTTTAGATGGTGAATTTTTACTACTTAAAAAGTTATATTTCTTT
>JBNAKH010000196.1:0-1427 GCA_052047495.1 Candidatus Pelagibacter sp. | reverse complement strand
ATTTGCACCCAATGAATAACCATCATTTTTTAAATCTATAAAAAAAATATTATTTCTAACTTTATTTTTTTCTTTATCTAAAATGAGTATTGATGTTTTTACACCTGAGTATGGTTGAAATACTCCTGCTGGTAACGAAATAACACCGATGAGTGATGTTTCAATTAGTCTTTTTCTTAATTGTTTGTATGCAGTTCCTGTTTGAAAAATAACTCCTTCAGGAACAATAATCCCCGCACGCCCGTTAGGTTTTAAATGTTCGTTGATATAATCAATGAACAACACTTCTGCTTTTGTAGATTTAACACCAAATCTGTTGTGAGGAGTTATTCCACCTTTTGGAGAAAAGAATGGAGGGTTAGCAACTATTATATCATAATATTCATTCCACTTTTCTTCACTTGAAAGTGTATCGTATTCATTAATTTTAGGATTAGTAAATTTATGTAAATACATATTTACTAATGACATTTTAACCATATCAGGAGAAATGTCATAACCATTTAAATTTTCACCAATTTTTTTTCTATCAGATGCTGTTAACCCATCACCTAAATTTTTTTTAGTATTTTGATTTAAAATATGCTTATAAGAACTAATTAAAAATCCTGCAGTACCACAGGCAGGATCTAGTATAGTTTCATTTTTTTTTGGATTTACTATCTCAACAATAAAATCAATTATGTGTCTTGGAGTTCTAAATTGACCAGCATCACCTTGTGAACCCATAAAAGATAATAAGTATTCAAATGCATCACCAAGTTTTTCTGAATTAGAATAATTAAATTCATTAATCTCTTTTAAGAACATATTCAATGTTGATGGGTCTTTAAATGGAAGAAATGAGTTTTTAAAAATCTCCCTGAATAATTCAGGAAGATTTTCATTATTATACATTTTTTCAATCGCATCTTTGTAGAGTTCAAGTCTATCTG
The DNA here is from genome assembly GCA_052047495.1 of Candidatus Pelagibacter sp. Classification (GTDB taxonomy): domain Bacteria; phylum Pseudomonadota; class Alphaproteobacteria; order Pelagibacterales; family Pelagibacteraceae; genus Pelagibacter. The sequence continues at coordinate 492 of JBNAKH010000196.1, read as the reverse complement.
AACCAGATGTTTTTGAATTCATTAAATTCTTCCAAGAATATTTTTCAAACTTTCCTGAAAAATATGATGCCTTCCCACCTAGAGAAACTGATTGCCCATCCATATCATTCATAAACTTATAAATTAGACCATTTGTGATTTGTTCAACTTGCGCTTTTGGGTCAGGTAACTTGCCAACTAATATCTGTCTTAAAGTATTAATTCTCTTTTTGGTTACATCATCAAGCATCAATAAATCTCTCTAAATTAATATTTTCTTTAATATATTTTGGAATTTTTGTTATAAAGTCTTTAGGTATTTTAAAAAAGAATTCACCAGAAGGTTCATTATTTAATTCTGAATAATTACCAGAGTCCACTTTTTCTCTAAAATTTTTATCAGTAGCGTATGCTTCAAAGACTTGTTTAATTGCATAAAAAGAATTTTCATCTGGTCTATATTTATCGTCAAATTTATCAAATTCTTCATCAATGATTTCCTCTCTATTTTTA
>JBNAKH010000195.1:0-3307 GCA_052047495.1 Candidatus Pelagibacter sp. | reverse complement strand
AATGGATCTATATCTGGAAAGAATAAAGATATTCAGGCTACAATTATTAAATTAAAAAAAATTTTTAGCATTAAAGAATTTGATAGTTTCAATAATTCAAAAAGTAAATTTAAACTTTTCCATAAATCTAAAGTGAAAATTAAAAAAGAAGTCGTTCCAATGGATCTTAAAATCTCAAATAAAATTAAAAAAAATAATACTCATATTGAACCAACGAAGTGGAATGAATTAATAAAAGATAAGAAAACTTTTTTATTAGATGCAAGAAAACCTTTTGAGCATAAAGTTGGTTCTTTTAAAAAATCGGTAAATCCAAATATTGACAACTTTAGAGATTTCCCAAAATACTTAAAAAAGTTAAAAAAAGATCAACCAATAGCAATGTTTTGCACTGGCGGAATTAGGTGTGAAAAAGCCTCTGTATTTTTAGAAAAAAAAGGTTTTAAAAATATTTATCAATTAAAGGGTGGAATTTTGAATTACCTAAAAAAAATCAAACAAAAAAACAGTTTATGGAAAGGTGAGTGTTTTGTATTTGACAATAGAGTAACTCTAAAACATGGATTAGTACAAGGAACTTATTCAATTTGCGGTGGATGTAGACAACCAATTTCAACTAAAGATAAAAAATCTAAAAGATATGAGGAGGGTGTAACTTGTCCAAATTGTATTGGTAAACTCTCAAAAAACCAAAAATCTCGTTTTAGAATGAGACAAAGTCAGATATACAAAGCAAAGCAATCTGGAAAAAAATATATTTTTCAAAAAGAATTTAAATAAGGATAATTTTGTCTAAATCAATAAAATTAACAAAAGATCCAATTTGGACACTATTGAGAAGAGTTACGATACCTGCAAGTGTAGGCTCATTATTTCAAACATTTTATAATTTAGTTGATACTTGGTTTGCAGGTAGAATCTCTGCAGAAGCAATAGGTGCAATTGCGAAATCGTTTCCAATATATTTTACCATTATAGCTGTTGGTGTTGGATTAGGTGCTGCAACTAATGCTTTAATTGGGAATTCAATCGGTGAAAAAAAAATAAGAGTTGCATCATTATATGTGGCTCAGTCTTTAATCTTTGCAGTATTAGTGTCAATAATTGTTACAATATTTGGTTTAAATTCATCAAATTATCTTTTAGGTGTCATGGGCTCTGATGAAGCTGGAATAATTTTAACCAGAGAATATTTAGATATTATTTTCTACGGAACTTTTATTGTATTGATACAAATATCTCTAAATGGAACTCTGAATGCTCAAGGTGATACTAGAAGTTATAGAAATGTATTGATATTTAGTTTTTTTCTTAACATTTTTTTAAATCCTCTTTTTATATGGGGATATGGATTTATCCCAGGATTTGGAATAGCTGGCCTTGCTATTGCTACTGTAATTTCTCAATCAATAGGTACAATTTATTTAGCTTTTAAGGTTAATAATTGTCAAATAAGAAATTACCTTAAACCTCAATGCTTTCTTCCAAAATTTGAATATTTAAAATCATTAACAAATCAAGCTGTACCAGTAATGTTCAGTATGTTGTTTATTGGTGTAGGTATATTTAACATCTTATATTTCATAGGTAAATTTGGGGAATTAGCAACAGCTGGTTATGGTGCAGCATTAAGAGTAGAGCAAGTTTTTTTATTACCTGTTATTGGTTTAAATACTGCAGTCCTTTCGATTGGAGGACAAAATTTTGGTGCAAAAGCCTATAATAGAATAAGAGAGCTTTATACTAAGGCATTATTTTTTGGAATATCATTTATGACTGTTGCTGGAGTAATAATTTTTTTTGGGGCTGAATTTTTTGTATCTTTATTTACTGATAATCAAGAAGCAATTATGAGTGGTGCTATTTATCTCAAGGTTGCGGCTTTAATTGGACCAATTTATCCGGTCTTCTTTATTACTACAGCAGTATTTCAAGCTGTTAAAAAACCTTTGTATAGTCTCTATTTGAGTATTTTAAGATTAACTGCGTTTCCTTTTCTAAGTTTATGGTATGTGATAAATATAAGAGGTGGTGATTACCAAGATATTTTTTATACTATTATGGTGACTAATTGGGCTATGGGAATTGCTGTTTTAATATTTATTGGGTACTTTCTAAATAATGTATTTAAACAAAATAAAGCTATTTTTAGTTATTAGTTTTTTCCTATCCTCTTTTTTCTTAACTATAAAAGATGTTAAATCATATGAAATCAAAGTTGTTGATGGTGATACTATACATTTAAATGGAAAAAAAATTAGATTTAGTGGAATTGATACCCCTGAATTGAAACAAACCTGTAGTAAGGATAATCAAATAATTTTTTGTGGGATTGAAGCAAAAAAATTACTAATTAATATAATAGGAAATAATGAAGTTGAATGTGTTGAAGAGGGAAAGGATCAGTATAAAAGAATCTTAGCTGAATGTTTCGTAAATAATATTAGTTTATCAAGTTATTTAGTAAAAGAAGGTTATGCTTTTGCATATAGAAAATATTCAAAGAAATTCGTGTCTGATGAGAACTATGCAAGATTAAATAATTTAGGAATGTGGTCTATGAAATTTGAATATCCTTGGAATTGGAGAAAAAAAAATTAATCTTTTTGTAATCTTCTTTCTAATTTTCTAACTAAAAATGAAACAACCAAAATTAAAATAAGATACTCTAGGATTAAAAATGTATAAATTTCTAGTGGCCGATAAGTTGTCACAACTAATTCGTTTGCTTTTCTTGTTAAATCTCCAATACCAATTATTGACACAAGTGATGACATTTTGAGAACATAAACGAATTGATTACCTATAGCTGGTAAAATATTCTTTATTGCTTGAGGTAAGATAACTAATCTTAATTTTCTAAAAAAACTTAATCCTAAAGAACTTCCTGCTTCCCATTGTGATTTTTTAATTGAATTAATTCCTGCTCTAAATATTTCAGCTTGAAAAGCACTTTCACTAATTGAAAGAGCTATTATACCAGAAACAAAAGGACTAAAACTTATACCTGTCATAATTGGTAAACCATAATAAATCCATAAAATCAAAACTAATAAAGGAATTGCTCTTACAATCTCCACATATCCAATGTTCAGATAGGATAAAAATTTGCTCTTTGCTAGTGATGGAATAGCAACTAAAAGACCAAGAATAATTGAAATGACTATAGATACTATACTAATATAGATAGTGGTTGTTAAACCACTTAATAAAAACTTTAAGTTAGTTAATCCTTCTATATTGCTTGGAGACAAGATTAACCAATTTAATTCACTTTTACTGCATGAAGTTAATGGAAAAATTAAGA
>JBNAKH010000194.1:0-2429 GCA_052047495.1 Candidatus Pelagibacter sp. | reverse complement strand
TCTACTGGCAATTATTTTAGGCATTACTTCAAATGGTTTTTTAAAATCTACTAATGGATTTACCAATATTGGCCCAACAATTTTTTGTGCAATATCAATAGTTGCTTGTATTTTTTGTTTATCAAAAGCAATGAATATTATTCCTGTAGGTTTCACCTATGCTACGTACGGAGGACTAACAATTACTGCAGTAACTTTATTTGGTGTGTTTAAATACAATCAAATTCCAAATCTCTATGGTATTATTGGGATAGCTCTAATTATTATTGGTGTGATTCTTTTAAATACTCTTGGTAAAACTACTTAGTTATCGGTCTAAGCATTTTTAAAATTTTATTATGAATATTGTTATTTGCTGAGGCAACAATATTTCCGCCTTTAACTGCATCAGCATTTTTCCAAGTACTAACAACTCCACCAGCTGCTTTTATAATTGGTATCAAAGGATGAATATCCCAAATTTTATTTCCACATTGAATAACCACATCAACTTTACCTTCTGCAAGATGTGAGTAACTAAGAGCATCTGAACAAGGAAATTGCATTAGTTTTAAAATTTTGGGTATTTTTTTTTGTTTATTTAAAGATAACATACCATGAAAAGCAGCAGACATCTTTATATTTTTGAATAAGATTTTTTTGTTAACTTTTATTTTTCTTTTTTTTCTTTGATCCACAACATATGCAACTTTATCTGAGGCATTAAAATAATATTTTTTAAGAACAGGATAGTTTGCCAGTCCAACAACAGGGTTCCCTTTATAATTTAAAGAGATTAAGTTACTCCAAGTGGGATTACCAATTACATAAGACCTGGTTCCATCGATTGGATCAATGACCCAAGTAAAATCACTTTTAGTTTTCTTTTTGCCAAACTCCTCGCCTATGACTTGATGACTTGGAAACCTTTTTCCTATCTCTTTCCTGATAAATTTTTCAAAAGCTTTATCTGAGGTTGTAACAGGATCGAATCCCTTGCCTCTTAATTTGTTAGAGACTTTAAAAGTTCTATTAAGTTTAGAGTAATAAAACTTAGTAAGTTTTCTAGCTAAGCCATCAACAAACTTAGAATACCTTTTAAAATCTGATGAATTTAATTTTGACACATGGGACTATTACTATTTAATTTATATTGATTAAAGTAAAATTTTAAATAATTCTCTGATTATTGTATGAAAATAGAATTAACTGATAACAAAGTGTTTTTTGAAAAACAGGGTGCAAAAAAAGAAATTCACCCTTTTTGGCTAAGAGAACGGGTGAATAGCGAGAACTTTTTAGATCAAAAAACTCAACAAAGGTTATTTGATCCGACAATGCTTAAAAATAGCTCAGAAATTTCAAATGTGAATATTTCAGATAAATTTCTTGAGGTAAGTTTTAAAGATGGTGCATACGCAAAACTAGTTATCGAAAATATACTTAAAGAATTTGAGAAAGATAATGAATTATACTTTATCAATAAAATTTCATGGAAATCAGACTTTCAAAATAACAATATTTATAAGTTTAATAAAAACTTTTTTGAAGAAAAAATAATGTATGAGTCTTTATTAGACTTTTACAAATATGGATTTGTTATATTTGAAAATGTTCCTACCCAAGATAACTTTATTGTCAATTTTGCTAATTCAATCGGAAGTATTAGACGAACTAATTTTGGTGAGTTTTTTAATGTCAAATCAAAACCAAATCCAAATGATCTTGCCTATACTTCATTACCTTTAGCACCACATACTGACAATCCTTATAGAAAACCAGTGCCCTGTATACAATTGCTGCATTGCATTGAAAATGAAGTTGATGGTGGCTTATCGACATTAGTTGATGGTCTTGCTGTAACGGAGGAATTAAAAAAAGAACATCCAAGTTTTTTCCAAATTTTAACCGAAATAAAAGTCAGATTTCAATTTATCGATGATAATGTTGTGTTAGAAGACTGGGCAGAAATGATCCAACTTGATGAAAACAAAAGACTTAAACAAGTCAGATTTAGTCCTCGATTAGATTTTGTGCCCTTAATGGATAAGGAAAAATTAGAATTGTATTACGCAGCCAGAAACAAAATATCAGAAATGTACAACTCAGAAAAATTCAGAATTGAGTTTAAATTAAAACCTGGCGATTTATTAATGATGGATAACTATAGACTTCTTCATGGCAGAACCGAATATAATGCTAATGAAGGTAATCGATTTTTACAAGGTTGCTATATAGATTATGATAGTACTGAGGGAAAACTCAAACACTTGAAAAGAAAATTCAATATATAGATTATTTGTTAAAACAATTGTTCACTAATATTGCCATTAGTATCCAAATCACAAATGTTTCCCCATGACTAAATGTGTAGTCAGCTCCAGCAAAACCTGCTGCAATATTTATTGAGTAAATAATTATCGTAGAGACAATTAAGCTTATAAGTAAGT
>JBNAKH010000193.1:0-5086 GCA_052047495.1 Candidatus Pelagibacter sp. | reverse complement strand
CAATTTTTAATTAGAGAAGAGTTAATTAAATTCAACAAAATTTTTAATACCATTGGCAGTGCTGCAATTTTGATGGATGTAAATAATGGTGAAATACTATCTTTAGTTTCTCTTCCTGATTTTGATCCAAATCAGAGAAAAAAAATCTCAGATATAAATTATATAAATCGAGTCACTAAAGGTGTTTATGAATTTGGATCTGTATTTAAAACTTTCACATTAGCCGCTGCTCTTGATGAAAAAATTATTACTGCTGAAACAGAATATGTTGATTTACCAAAATCTCTTATGTGTGCAGGATTTCCGATAAGAGAATATGACAAAAAAATTCCATCCAATCTTACTGCTGAACAAATATTAGTTCGTTCTGGCAACATAGGATCTGTTAGAATTGCTCAGCAAGTTGGCGAAGAAAAATTTAAGTCATTTTTATCAAAGATTGGAGTTTTAGAAAAAATTGACTTTGATATTGAGGAAGTAGGAAAACCAATACAATTCAATTGGGGAAAATGTCCACTTGCTACAGCATCATTTGGTCATGGCATTACAACTACATTGCTTCAATTAGCAAAAGCTTATTCTATTGTTGTTAATGGGGGTTATCAAATAAAACCAAAGTTGGTCAAAAATAACAACAATGAAAAAAAAGAAAAAATTTTAAGTCAAGACTTATCAAGAGAAATTTTACCAATCTTGAGAAAAATTGTTTCAACAAAAGATGGTACCGCATCACTGGCAAATGTAAATGGATATGAAATTGGTGGCAAAACAGGAACAGCCGAAAAAAGTTCCGATGGAGAGTATTCGAGTAAGAAGATTAATTCTTTTGTGTCAGTATTTCCAACATCTAAACCAAAATTTGTTTTAGCCGTTATGTTGGATGAACCAAAAATAAATGAAAACTATATTTACCATTATAGAGATGGATCAAACATAAAGTATAAAGGGACACCTTTTAATACTGCTGGATGGACAACAGTTGAAGCTACGGGTCAAATTGTTGAAAAAATTGGGCCTATTTTAGCCACAAAATATAGTGAATTTAATTTCTAAATGTTACTTAAAGATTATTTCCCAAATATTGAAAAAAAATATGAAAAGATTTTTTTTTCTGACATCTGTTTTGAGAGTTCAAAAGTAAAAAAAGATAGTGTCTTTTTTGCGATTAAAGGCACAAATATTGATGGAAATAATTTCATATTAGATGCAATAAACAAAGGTTCAAAAATCATCGTAACTGAAAAAAAAATAACAAAATTTCCAAATGGAGTATTAATTATTCACTCAAAAAATGTGAGAAAATTATTAGCTGAAGTTTCATTTAAAATTTATAATAAAAAACCATCAAATTTAATAGCAATTACAGGAACTAATGGAAAGTCTTCCGTAGCTGATTTTTATTATCAAATATTAAAATTTAATAAAAGAAAAGTTGCATCAATTGGAACTTTGGGTGTTAAATCGAACAATAAATATATCAATTTATCCAATACAACCATCGACCCAATTCAATTGGGGAAGATATTAAATTATCTTAAAAATCAGAAAGTAGATGATGTAATACTGGAAGCCTCAAGTCATGGTTTAAGTCAAAATAGGTTAGATGGTTTAAAATTTAATTCAGGAATATTTACAAATTTATCTCAAGATCATTTAGATTATCATAAAAATTTAAAAGATTATTTAATCGCAAAACTCTATCTTTTTGAGAAACTTCTGTCTATTAAAGGCAATGTAATTACTGATGAAAAAATACCTGAATTTAGAAACATAAAAAAAATTGCATTAAAGAGAAATTTAAAGATTTATTCTATAAATAATCCAAAAAACCATTTTAAAATTTTATCTCATCATTTTGTAGGTGAGAAACAAATGTTAATAATCAAATATAAAAACTTAATCAAAAATATTAAACTCAATCTTATAGGCAAAATACAACTCAAGAACATAATGATGGCAATTATTGCTGCCCAAAAAAGTAATCTAAGTTTAAATAAAATTTTGGCAGTTATTCCAAAAATAAGATCTGTTGAGGGAAGACTAGAAAAAATTGGCAATATTAAAAATAAATCTAAAGTTGTCTTGGATTACGCACACACACCAGATGCATTAAAAATAACTCTTCTTTCACTAAGAGAGCAATTTCCTAATAAAAAAATTGTTCTTTTGTTTGGTTGTGGTGGAAATAGAGATCAAAATAAAAGATCAAAAATGGGTAAAATAGCTTCATTATATGCAGATCAAATATATTTGACAGATGATAATCCTAGGCTGGAAAATCCTAATAAAATTAGAAAAGATATTAAAAGAGGGATAAATAGTAAAAAAATATCAGAAATTTCTGATAGAGCAAAGGCGATTTCTGAAGCGGTTAAAAATTTAACTACAGGCAATATCTTATTAGTTGCTGGCAAGGGCCATGAAAAAATTCAAGAAGTTGGCAATCGTAAAATTTATTTTTCAGATAAAAAAATAATTTTAAACGCAATTAAATTAAAAAATTTGAATTTATCAAATAATTTGAAATTAAATCTTATTAAAGAGTCATCTGGTGATAAAAAATTAAATATAAATTTAACTCTGGGACAAGCTAAAATTAATTCAAAAGAAGTTAAAAAAAATGATATTTTTTTTGCTATACGGGGCAGGAAAAACGATGGAAATAAGTTTGTAGAAGAAGCTCTGAAGAAAAAAGCTTCCATAGTAGTTGTAAATAAAATTAAAAAAAAACTAGATTATAAAAAACAAATAAAAGTAATGGATACATTGAAATTTTTGACCGAAACATCAAATATTTTCAGAGAGAATATTGATGCAAAAATAATTGCAATAACAGGGAGCTGTGGAAAAACTACACTTAAGGAATTATTAGGCAAAACTTTAAAAAAAATTTCTAAAACAACTATTTCCCCAAAATCTTATAATAACAAATATGGGGTTCCATTAAGCCTTTTTAATTTGAGTAAGAACGATAATTATGGAGTTTTGGAAGTCGGCATGGATAAAAAAGGGGAAATTGACTATTTATCAAAAATTATCAAACCAGACATAAGCGTTATAACTAATATAAATTACGCTCATGTTAAAAATTTTAAGAATATAAAAGATATTGCACTTGCAAAGTCTGAAATAATTTCAAATACGAGACCAAATGGTTTTGTGATCTTAAATGCAGATGATAATTTTTTTAGATTACATCAAAAAATAGCTACCAAAAATAATATTAATACAATTTCATTTGGGATCAAAAATCATAAATCTGATGTGAAGTTAATTAGTATTATTAAAGTTAATAATAATTTTAAAATAAGTATCAAAGCTAATGATTTTAACAAAAGTTTTTTGATTTCTAATGATTTTCAAAATAATATTTATAATATTTTAGCTGCTTTAGCGGTAATGAGTATTAATTTTGATATTACAAAATTAGATAAAAAAGTTTTTTTTAATTTTACAACTCCCCAAGGGAGAGGAGATTTATCAAGAGTAAAAATAAATAAAAAAAACATAAATCTAATAGATGAAAGTTATAATTCAAATCCTTTATCCCTTAAATCTGCGATATTAAATTATGATAAAGTAAAGAGCAAAAAATTCAAAAAGTATCTCTTACTTGGTGATATGTTAGAACTTGGAACCTATTCTAAAAAACTTCACCAGACAATTGTTCCAATAATTAATAAAACAAAAATTGATAAAATTTTCTTAAAGGGAAAGTATATATGTCAAATATTCAAAAAGATTGCAAAATCAAAAAGAGGTAAAGTTTTTAGAACCAACTCTCAAATGATTAAATTTATTAAAAATGATTTGAATAATAATGATTATTTAATGGTTAAAGCCTCAAATGCGACAGGTTTTAATAAGATGATAAATGATTTAAAAGGAATTAAGTAGATGCTTTATCAATTTTTATTAAACTATGTAGATACGTTTGGATTTTTGAATGTTTTTAAATACTTAACTTTCAGAACAGGTTTATCTGTTTTCACATCACTCATAATAGTTTTAATAATTGGAGGGCCGTTTATAAAATTCTTCTCTAATCAAAAAATTTTAAATCCTATAAGAGATGACGGACCTGAAGATCATATAATTAAAAAAATTGGTACACCAACTATGGGTGGATTAATTATTCTTTTAGGTTTACTCACATCAGTAATTTTGTGGGCAGACTTATCAAATATAAATATTTTGTTTTGTGTGTACGTTGCTGTTTCATTTGGACTTTTAGGAGCATTTGATGATTATAAAAAGATAAAGTATAGTAACTCTTCAGGAATTTCATCTAAATTTAAAATAATTTTACAAATTGTATTATCAATTATTGGTGTTGTTATTTATGTAAATTTTATAGATTACCAAAATATAACTAATTTATATTTTCCATTTTTTAAAAACTTAATCATCAATCTTGGTTGGTTTTTTATTCCTTTTGCAATATTTGTAATTATTGGTTCATCTAATGCCGTTAATTTGACAGATGGTCTAGATGGTTTGGCAACTGTTCCAGTTATTTTGGTGGCAGCATGTTTTGCATTTATTAGTTATGTAACTGGTAATATTGTATTTTCAGATTATTTACAAATTCCTTACATAGAGGGAACTGGAGAGGTAGCGATATTTTGTGGAGCTATAATAGGCTCATGCCTTGGATTTTTATGGTTTAACGCACCTCCAGCTAAAATTTTTATGGGTGATACTGGTTCATTGTCTTTAGGAGGGTCTTTGGGAGCTGTTGGAATAATAACAAAACATGAAATAGTTTTAGCAATTACCGGAGGCCTTTTTGTATTAGAAGCGGTTTCTGTGATGGTTCAAGTTATTTCATTTAAACTTACTGGAAAAAGAATTTTTAAGATGGCACCTATCCATCATCACTTTGAGAAAAAAGGTTGGCCAGAGTCGACTGTTGTAATAAGGTTTTGGATCATTTCTATAATTCTTGCAATGCTAGGATTAGCTACTTTAAAACTGAGATGAAAAAAAAAGTTGAAAATATTTTTTTGAAAAAAAAAATATTAATCTATGGTCTTGGAAAAAGTGGAATATCATCTTTTAAATTTTTAAGAAATAAAGCTGATAT
>JBNAKH010000192.1:0-2009 GCA_052047495.1 Candidatus Pelagibacter sp. | reverse complement strand
CCACCTGCGTTTGGAAAAGTAATACCATCAAGAATCTTAATCAAAATAAAATTAAAAGTAGAAATGATTTGAATAAAACTGATTTTCTTATGGTTGATTTCTCTGATAAAATTAAAAATTCTGATAATGAAATTAGGTATTTTTTAAGGTCCAAAATGTACAATAACAAGAATGTGTTAAATAAAAATAACAAAGGTAAATTAATAATTAAAAGATTGTTTGCCAAAATAAGTAAAAATCCGGCAAAATTTATTTCAAAAGAACATTTATCTAAAAATAAATATCGATCAGTTTCTGATTTTATTTCTGGTATGACTGACAGATATGCTATCAACCTTTATAACGATATCAAATGAACATTTTTGATCAATACTTAGATAAAATAAAAAAGATTATTTTAGATTTATCGAAAAAGGGTAAAATAATTTTGCCAAATAATTTAGATGGAATAAACTCAGAAATTCCACCTGAGAAATTTAATTGTGACATTTCTACAAATGTTGCGATGGTTTTGTCAAAAATAAATAAAAAACCTCCTTTAGAATTAGCTGAAATATTAGCAAAGAGTCTTGAAAATGAGGACAAGTCAATAAAAGAGGTATCAATCGTAAAACCCGGATTTATAAATATCAAATTTCAACCTGAGTTTTGGACAAATTTTTCAAAAGAAATCATTAAGAACGCTAAAACATTTGGAATAAATAAAAACGAGCAAAAGAAAAATTATTTAATTGAATTTGTTTCTGCCAATCCAACAGGACCTTTACATGTGGGTCATTGCCGAGGTGCTATTTTAGGAGATGTAATTTCAAATGTTTTATTATTTAATAATCATAAAGTTACTAAAGAATATTATGTAAATGACTATGGCAATCAGATAATTAATTTCACAAAATCAGTATATTTTAGAATAAGAGAAATCAAATTTAATGAAACTTTTCCAACAGATAATGAAGATCTTTATCCTGGTGAATATTTGATTGAATTTGCTAATAATATCATTTCTTCAAATCCAAAAATAAATTTTACTAATTACGATTCAATATCTGAACAATTAATGAGCCTGTCTATAGACGAGGCAATAAAATTAATAAAAAAAAATCTTAGTAGCCTTGGTATAATTCACGATAATTTCGTCAGTGAAAAAAAATTAGTGCTTAATCAAGAAGTTGAAAAAGTAGTAGAAAATCTTCAAAAAAATAAATTTGTTTATAAAGGTAAAATTAAAGCTCCAGCTGGTGAGGACGATAATAATTGGGTTGAAAGAGAACAATTACTTTTCAAATCAACTGATTTTGGTGATGACAAAGATAGAGCATTACAAAAATCCGATGGTGCTTGGACTTATTTTGCCAGTGATGTTGCCTACCATAAAAATAAATTGGATAGAAAGTTTGACTACTTAATAAATATTTTAGGCGCGGATCATGCGGGTTATATTAAAAGAATTACTTCCTCTGTTGATGCTTTATCAAACTCTAAAGGAAAACTTATTTGTAAAGTTAGTCAACTTGTAAAACTTATAAAGGATAAAAAACCATTTAAAATGTCAAAACGTAAAGGTGATTATATAACTGTCGATGATTTAATTAATGAAGTTGGAAAAGATGCTACACGTTTTATCATGTTGAACAGAAGTAATGATGTCGAACTTGATTTTGATTTTGATAATGTAATTGAAAAATCAAAAGACAATCCTTTGTATTATGTACAATATTGTTATGCTCGAATTTCATCTGTTTTTAGACATCTGGAAATAGATTTAAAAAAAGATTTAAAGATTGATGAATATAATTTTGAATATTCTGACCACGAAATAAACATCTTAAAAAAAATATCCGAGTGGCCAAAGTGCATCGAAATATCAAGCAAGAAGCTTGAACCACATAGAATTCCAGTATATCTTTATGAACTAGCCGCTCTCTTTCATTCTTATTGGAACTTGGGAAAAGATAATCCTGAAAAAAGATTTATAAATGAGAATAAGAAGATATCAAATGACAAATTAG
>JBNAKH010000191.1:0-1285 GCA_052047495.1 Candidatus Pelagibacter sp. | reverse complement strand
AAAGGTGATTTAAAACACTTACATCATTTAGTTGATAAACTTACAAAAAATAAGAATTATACGATATTGATCACTCTTGGTTTATCTGTTTTTCCATCAATATTAATGGTTGTTGGTCTAAAAACTTATTTAATTTTGAGCTTAAGCTTTTTAATTTATTTAACTTTAGTCTTATTATTAGAGTATAGAATTAAATCATGAGAGCAGTTGTCATTGAATGATAAATTTAAAGTTGCAAAATAGTTAGAGTAGTCATAAGAAATCAAAATTAAATATGATAAAGAACAAAAAAATTTTAGTAGTTGGAGCTGGTGGTTTTATAGGTGGCCATTTAGTAAAAAGGTTGTTACAAAATGATAACCTAATAATTGCAACTGATATAAAACCAAAAGAGTATTGGTTTCAGGATTTTGATAATGTAGAAAATCATTACTCAATGGATATGAAAGAAATTAACAATTGCAAAAAAGTTACTAAAAATATTGATTATGTTTTTAATATGGCTTGTAATATGGGGGGAATGGGGTTTATTGAGAATAATAAGGCTGAGTGTATGCAATCGGTATTGATAAACACAAATTTACTAATTGCATGTAAAGAAGAGAGAATAAAAAGATATTTTTTTTCCTCAAGTGCGTGTGCATATAACATATCAAAACAGCAGGATGTTTTTATAGATGGTTTGAAAGAAAATGATGCGTATCCTGCAGATCCAGAAGATGGTTACGGATGGGAAAAATTATTTAGTGAACGCATGTGTAGACACTTTATGGAAGATTATAATATTGAGGTGAGAATTGCCAGATATCACAACATATATGGTCCATTTGGAACTTATGATGGTGGAAGAGAAAAAGCCCCAGCAGCCTTGTGTAGAAAAGTTATTTACGCAAAAAAAAATAATGAAAATAAAATTGAGGTTTGGGGTGATGGTAATCAGACAAGATCATTTTTATATATTGATGATTGTATTGAAGGTACATTAAGGTTATTTGAGTCAGACTATTCTGAGCCAGTAAACATTGGAAGTGATGAACAGGTTTCGATAAACCAAATGATAGATTTAATTGAAGATATTTCTGAGTCAGACAAATTGAGTCGTCATTACCAACTTGACAAACCAAAAGGTGTGAGAGGTAGATCAAGCAATAACGACTTAGTAAAAAAAGTTTTAGACTGGAGTTTTAAAATAAAATTAAAAGATGGTCTAAAAAATACATATGAATGGATTGAAGACGAGATGAATAAACACGGTATAAATATAAGCAGATATACAAAATCTTAA
>JBNAKH010000190.1:0-3203 GCA_052047495.1 Candidatus Pelagibacter sp. | reverse complement strand
GAAACAATTGCATGAAATAAATTCAAATAAATTTTCATCTTTTTATTTATTGATTGATCTCCATAACCTATCTCACGAATACTTAATTCCAATTGTTTAAAGTTAAAATCATAAATTTTTTGTAAAATGTCTTTATTTTCTTTACTTTTATAGTTTTTTAAAAAGAAAGCAAAATGAATAAGAAAAAATGTTAAACGATCTGAAAAAGTATCTTTTCGATTAAGCGATTTATATAGATCTTTATTTCTAGAGTAATTGATTAAATTGTTATAAATATTAATATAGTTTTCAGACATGTTAAAAATATTATATATAATTTTCTTTGCATTAATAGTAGCAAATTGTTCTTTTAAAGATGTTGTTAAGCATCACGGCGTTCCTTTTCTTGAAAAAAAACAGAAACAATTAATTATTAATGAGTCAACTAGTAATGATGTAAGAAAAATACTTGGAACTCCGTCTACTCGAAGTAAATTTGATAATGATATATGGATTTATATTGAAAGAAAACAAACTCAATCTAGATTAAGAAATTTAGGTAAAATGAAAATTTTTAAAAATGACGTTCTTGTCCTTGAGATAGATAATTATGGACTATTAAAGAAAAAGGAATTTTATAACATGGAAGATATGAAGAAAATTGAAATTATTGATGAAACAACAGCAACAGAAGCAAGCTTTGCTAGGAATTCATTTATTTACGACTTCATGTCTAGTATGAGACAAAAATTCAATGATCCACTTGGTGTCAGAGCTAAAAAAAGGAGAGAAATTAACCAGCGATGACAGCCAAAAGAAGTAAAGCAACAATATTTGTAATCTTAATCATCGGATTTACCGCTGGTCCAGCTGTATCTTTATATGGGTCACCCACTGTATCACCTGTTACTGCTGCCTTATGAGCTTCTGAACCCTTGCCACCATGATTTCCATCTTCAATATATTTCTTGGCATTATCCCATGCACCACCCCCTGCTGTCATAGAAACAGCAACAAATAGACCAGTAATAATAACACCTAACAACATTGCACCAACAGAAGCTAATGCAGCAACTTGACCACCGATTGCATAAATTATTAAATATAAAACGATTGGTGACAAAACCGGTAATAATGATGGAATGATCATTTCTTTAATTGCTGCAACAGTTAATAAATCAACTAATTTTGCATAATCAGGTTTTTGTTTTCTTTTCATAATACCTGGATATTTTTTAAATTGTCTTCTAACCTCAATTACTACTGCTCCTCCTGCTCTACCAACAGCCTGCATTCCCATAGATCCAAATAAATAAGGCAACATTCCACCTATAAGTAAACCAACAACAACATAAGGATTAGATAGATCAAAAGTTACAACAATTCCCTCTAATTTTGAGCCCACTTCTTTTGAAAAATGTTTGATATCTTCTGTGTATGCTGCAAAAAGAACTAAAGCTCCTAATCCTGCAGATCCAATAGCATAACCTTTTGTAACTGCTTTTGTAGTATTACCAACAGCATCTAATGCATCTGTTGTTTTTCTAACATTGTTAGGTAATTTGGACATTTCAGCTATTCCACCTGCATTATCTGTAACTGGCCCATAAGCATCTAAAGCAACGACCATACCTGCTAATGCTAACATAGTTGTAACTGCTATTGCGATTCCATATAATCCAGCAATATGGTTAGTAAGTAAAATGCCAGCAACAATTATTAAAGCTGGTATTGCAGTAGCTTCTAATGATATTGCTAAACCTTGAATTACATTGGTTCCATGTCCTGTTGTAGAGGAACTTGCAACACTTTTGACTGGTCTATAATTTGTTCCTGTGTAATATTCTGTTACCCAAATTAATAATCCTGTAATAATTAATCCTATAACTCCACAATAATATAAGCTCATTCCAGAAAATGATTTATTATTTAAACCATAAGAATTTTCTAAACCTAAAACATAATCAGTAACTGGATATAAAATAATTAAAGATGCTAAGGCTGATACAACAAACCCCTTATATAAAGCTCCCATCACATTTTTACTTTTTCCAAGTTTAACGAAAAAAGTTCCAATAATTGAAGTCAGTATACATGCTCCACCAATCGTTAGTGGATAAATCATCATCGATAAATCTCCTGGAAAAAATATTGAAGATAAAACCATTGTTGCAACAATAGTTACTGCATAAGTTTCAAATAAATCAGCAGCCATTCCAGCACAATCCCCCACATTATCACCGACATTATCAGCTATCACAGCAGGATTTCTCGGATCATCTTCTGGTATACCGGCTTCTACTTTACCTACTAAATCAGCTCCAACATCAGCACCCTTAGTGAAAATACCTCCACCAAGTCTTGCAAAAATAGAAATTAATGATGCACCAAAGCCAAGAGCAACTAACGCATTTACAATTTCTCTCTCATCAACATTAAATTTTAACAATAAATAATAATAAACAGCTATTGATAGTAATGCTAGACCAGCAACTAACATTCCAGTTACAGCTCCAGATTTAAATGCAACTGATAAACCACTAGCCAATCCTTTTCTAGATGCTTCAGCAGTTCTAACATTTGCTTGAACTGAAACCAACATTCCAACATATCCAGCTATACCAGACAAAGTGGCACCAATAAGGTAGCCTAAACCAACGAGCATACTAAAAGCAAAACTTACAATAACTAAAACAACAACACCAACAATAGCAATTGTTTTGTATTGTCTAGCGAGATAAGCTTTTGCACCAATTTGTATCGCTGATGCAATATCTTGCATCTTAGAATTTCCTGCGCTTGAATTTAAAATATTTTTTCCAGTTAAATATCCATAAACTATAGATAATAATCCAGCACCAATAGTATATAAAAGAATAGTCTCGATGGTTGATGTCATATAAACCTTAATTATGTAGTTGGTTGTTAGTTATTAAAAACCGGACAATACAAAAAAAGCTATAAAAGGCAATAAATAACTTTAAAAATTATGAAAATGACCTTTGTTTTTAATGGCAATTTTATTCCCTTTTTCATCAATAATTTGTGATTTTTGAGCACCTGAAGAAATATTTCCAATTTTTGAAATCTTAATACCTAAAGATTTAAACGTTCTTTTAATGATTCTGGACTTTTTTTTTGATGCAGTAAATAGTATCTGATAATCGTCACCTTTGGTCACAAAGTTAATTTTTTTTAATTTTTTTAATAGTATTATTTTTTTT
>JBNAKH010000189.1:0-4153 GCA_052047495.1 Candidatus Pelagibacter sp. | reverse complement strand
CAGAAAAGTAGAAACTAATAAAAGGTAATTTTTTTTTAATCTTTGAAGCATTAATGAATCTTATTCATTCTAGCTTTTTTTCCAAGTTCTTCTTCTATACGAATTAATTGATTATATTTTGCCACTCTTTCAGATCTAGCTAAAGATCCTGTTTTTATTTGGTTGGAGTTAGTACCTACCGCTAAATCAGCAATAAATGTGTCTTCGCTATCTCCTGATCGATGTGAAATAATAGTATTAAATCCAATAGTTTGAGCAAATCTTATGACATCAAGTGTTTCGGTAACTGTACCAATTTGATTTAGTTTTATCAAAATTGAGTTTGATGAAACATTTAAAAATCCCTTTTTTAACCTTTCCAAATTTGTAACATAGAGATCATCTCCAACTATCTGCACTTTTTTAGTAGATCTCATTAATTTACTCCACGACGTCCAATCATTTTCAGAAAATGGATCTTCAATCGATTTAATTTTATATTTATTAATCATTTTTTTATATTCTGAAATTGTTTTATCAACAGAAACATATTTTTTTGAGTGAATAGAATATTTACCTTTTTTAAACAACTCATTTGCTGCAACATCCAAACAAATTGATACATCTTTACCATTTCTAAATCCTGATTTTTTAATTGATAAAACAATCAAATCTAAGGCCTGATTGTTGCTATTAATCATCGGTGCAAATCCGCCTTCATCTCCAACCGATGTAGATAAATCTCTTGCTTTAATTAACTTACTTAGATTTTTTATTACTAAATAGCAAATTCTCATTGCCTCAGAAAAAGATTTTGCTTTATCTGGTCTAATCATAAATTCTTGAATTCTAAGACTGTTATTAGCGTGTGCTCCACCATTAATAATATTCATTAATGGATAAGGTAATTGAAAATTTTTTGTTGTATAAAAAGATTTATAAAGAGGAATTCTTTTTACTTTTGCTGATAATTTTTTTGCTGCCATCGATACTGATAATATTGCATTAGCTCCTAGTTTTGTTTTTTGCTTAGTCCCATCTAAATTAATAAGTATTTCATCTATTCTTTCTTGATCATGTATATTTTTATTTCTTAGAGCTCTTGATATTTTGGAATTAATTGAATTAATTGCTGAGAATACACTTTTACCTAAATATCTTTTATTTTTGGTATCTCTTTTTTCATATGTTTCATAAGTACCAGTAGAAGCTCCTGAAGGACATATTGCTTTGGCACTTTTGTTTTTAACATAAACCTCTGCTTCAATAGTAGGATTTCCTCTACTATCAAAAACTTGTCTTGCTTTAACTTTTAGAATTTTACTCACTTAATTTTTAATAAGATTATCTATATCGCTTAATTGTTTTAGAAGATCTTCTAACTTATTTAATGGCACCATGTTAGGTCCATCAGATGGAGCGTTATCTGGATCTTGATGAGTTTCAATAAAAACTCCTGCAACTCCAACTGCAACTGCAGCTCTTGCTAAATATTCAACGAATTCTCTTTGACCACCACTTTTTTCTCCAAGACCACCTGGTTGTTGCACTGAATGTGTTGCATCAAAAATTACTGGATAACCATTCTTAGCCATTATTGGTAACGACCTCATGTCGGAAACTAAAGTGTTATATCCAAAACTTGCCCCTCTTTCAGTTACTAATATTTTGCCATTTCCAGAATCCGAAATTTTCTTTGTTACATTAACCATATCCCATGGTGCAAGAAATTGACCTTTTTTTACATTAATAATTTTATTTGTTTTAGCTGCAGCAATTAACAAGTCTGTTTGTCTACATAAAAAAGCTGGGATTTGTAAAACATCAACATGTTTTGAAACGATGGCACATTGCTCAGCATTATGAATGTCTGTTAGGATAGGGATATTTAATTCTTTTTTAATCTTATCAAACACAGGTAAAGAAGCTTCTAATCCAGCTCCCCTTTTGCCTTTAAGACTTGTTCTGTTCGCTTTATCAAATGAAGTTTTGTAAATAAATCCAAGACCAAACTTTGAGGTAATTTCCTTAATTTTTCCTGCCATATCCATTGCATGTTGTTCACTTTCAAGCTGGCAAGGTCCAGAAATTATACAAATTTTATCATTGTTCGAAATGACTATTTTTCCACAATTTACTTTAATGCTACTCATTTATGATTTTTTGATGCTTTGATAAAAGATGAGAATAAAGGATGTGGAGCAAAAGGTCTAGATTTAAATTCTGGATGAAACTGTACTCCAATAAACCAAGGATGATTTTTCAACTCAATGATCTCAGGTAAAAAACCATCAGGTGATAAACCAGAAAAACTCATTCCTTTTTTTTCAAATTTGTCTTTTAGATTGATGTTAACTTCATATCTGTGTCGGTGTCTTTCTTTGATTATTTTTTTTCCATAAATTTTTTTAATTTTGGAATTATTTTGTAATTTCGCATCGTAAGAGCCTAATCTCATTGTTCCACCTAAATTTTTATCAGTTCCTTTGATGGTTTTTCCATCTTTAATCCACTCATTAATTAATCCAATTACAGGTATACCATTTCTATCAAATTCACTTGAAGTTGCTTTTTTTAAATTTAATTGATTTCTCGCAAATTCTATAATTGCCATTTGCATTCCATAACATATTCCAAGAAAGGGAACTTTATTTTTTCTAGCATATTTTATTGACTCTATTTTTCCAGTTGTTCCTCGTTTACCAAAACCACCAGGTATTAATATACCTGAAATGTGTTTTAGTTTTGATTTAATCTCAGAAACTTTTAATTTTTCAGAATCGATTCTTACTAAATTTACCTTAACATTATTTTGAATACCTCCATGAGTAAGAGCTTCATCTAAAGATTTATAAGCATCTTTTAACTCAACGTATTTACCAATTATGGCAATATTCACTTGTTTTTTAGTTTGTAAAATAATTTTAGTTATTTTTTTCCAGGGTTTAAGGTTTGCGGGTTTTTTTGATTTAAGATTAAAATAATTTAATACTTGAACATCAAGTTTTTCTCTAAAAAAACTTATCGGTGCTTCATAAATTGTTCTTACATCAACAGTTTCTATTACATTTTTAATATCTACGTTGCAGAAAAGTGAGATTTTTTTACGATGTTCTAACGGAATTGGTCTTTCTGATCTACATATTATAATGTCAGGTTGAACACCTATACTTCTCAATTCTTTAACAGAATGTTGGGTAGGTTTGGTTTTAATTTCATCTGAGGACTTTAAATAAGGTACTAAGGTAAGGTGGATAAATAATGCATTTTTTTTTCCTATATCATTTGCAAATTGTCTTATGGCCTCAATAAATGGTAGACTCTCAATATCACCAACAATTCCACCAATTTCACAAATAACAAAATCTTCTTTCGATGAGTCATTCTTTATAAACTCTTTTATTCTATCAGTTATATGTGGAATAACTTGAACTGTTTTTCCGAGATATTTTCCTTCACGTTCTTTTTTTAATACATCATTATAAATTTTACCTGTTGTAATATTATCAGACTTCTTTGCAGATACTCCGGTAAATCTCTCATAATGCCCGAGATCCAAATCTGTTTCAGCGCCATCATCAGTTACAAAAACCTCTCCGTGTTGAAATGGGCTCATTGTCCCAGGATCTACATTTAAATAAGGATCTAATTTCCTTAATCTAACTTTATACCCTCTCGATTGAAGTAAATAAGCTAGAGATGCAGAAGAGAGACCTTTTCCTAACGATGAAACCACGCCGCCCGTGACAAAAATAAATCGCGCCATGGAAGTATCTTATAGCGAATAAAAAAGAAAATTAAAAGTATTAATTATTATTTTCTGGGATAGCGGGAGTATCCTCTGCTTTTTCTTCAATAGTATCCAAAACAGATGATGTAGGTGTTAATTCTCCTCTAGATACAATTGTAAGTGCTAAACTACAAATTATAAATAAAGTAGCAACAACTGCTGTTGCTTTGGTCATAAAATTACCTGCTGATCTGGAAAACATAAAACTTTCCTGAGAAACTCCAATTCCTAAAGCACCACCCTCAGACTTTTGCATCAAAACTAGTAACACCAATATTAATCCAAATATGATGTTCAAAATTAACAGTATATTTTCCATGAGGGGTTAATTATATGTTTTTTTAATTATATCAATAAATTTTTTAGGATCTTGAGATGCCCCAC
>JBNAKH010000188.1:0-12529 GCA_052047495.1 Candidatus Pelagibacter sp. | reverse complement strand
AAATGGAGGACAAATGAAATTCTTAAAATATTTATCAACAATTTTAGTTTCATTAATTTTGTCAATCAATCTTGCAATTGCAGAGAAATGGGACATGGCTCTAGCTTATGGAGCGGGGAACTTTCATTCTGCTAACGCAGCTGAATTTGCAAAAAATGTTACTGAAAAAAGTGGTGGCAAGTTAACAATTGTAACACACCCTGGTGGTTCGTTGTTTAAAGGTGGGGAAATTTTTAGAGCAGTAAGAACAGGTCAGGCTCAAATTGGTGAGAGATTTATGTCAGCTTTAGGAAAAGAAGATCCACTTTTAGAAGTAGACTCTCAACCATTCTTAGCAACGTCTTATTCTGATGCAATGAAGTTATATAAAGCGTCAAAAGACGAAATCGTTAAAGGATTAGACGAGAAAGGCTTAGTATTCCTTTATGCTGTGCCGTGGCCAGCGCAAGGCTTATATAGTAAAAAGGAAATTAACTCTGTTGAGGATTTAAAAGGTCTTAAATTTAGAGCTTATAATTCTGCTACTATTAGAATCGCTGAGTTAACAGGAATGGCTCCTACAAAAATAGAGGCTGCTGAAATTAGTCAGGCGTTTTCTACAGGTGCAGTAGAAAGTATGATTACATCACCTACTACAGGTAAAAACTCAAAAATTTGGGAAAATGGTGTGAAATATTTTTATGATATTGCAGCTTGGTTTCCAAAAAACATGATAATTGTGAATAAAGATGCTTGGAATAAATTAGATCAGGCAACTAAAGATCTAGTTATGAAACAAGCAGCTTTAGCTGAAAGAAAAGGTTGGCAATTATCGAAACAAGGTAACGTTGGTGATAAAAAAGCTTTAGCTGATGCTGGTATGGTAGTTGGTAAAGTAAATGCACCATTACAAGCTCATTTTGAAAAAGTTGGAGAGACAATGGCCAAGGAATGGTCTCAAAAAGCTGGTTCAAGAGGAGCTGCTGTTTTATCAAGTTATAAATAATTCAATTCTTAAAATTAAGGCCACTTAAAATTTGAGTGGCCTTAAATTATTATGTTAAAATCACTAGACAGAAATTTAAATAAACTCTACAAATTTTCAGGTTATGTTGCTGCTTTTTTTTTAATTTTGGTAGCAGTTTTTATTCTTATTGGTATTTCATCAAGAATATTTGGTTTTTATATAAGGGGTCTTGCTGAGTACTCAGGTTATTGTATGGCTGCTGCATCTTTTTTTGCATTAGCATACACATTTGTAGAAGGGGGGCATATTAGGATTACGCTTTTCTTGGAAAAACTATCAGGTGCAAAGAAAAGATTTATTGAGACTTGGTGTTTAAGTATGGCAAGTTTTTTCTCAGGATATTTAGCTTTTTATTTTATTAAAATGTTGATTATTTCCTATAGATTTCAAGAACGAAGTGAGGGTGCAGATGAAATTTTGATTTGGATTCCTCAAACAAGCGTAGCTATCGGATCAACAATATTTTTTATAAGCGTTTTTCATCAATTTATTTTAACAATCAAAAAAAATTAAATGACAGAAATACTTTTAACAATTTTTTTTATTGGTGTTTTGCTATTTTTTTTAGGATCTGGAATTTGGGTTGCGTTAAGCATGATTGGTGTATCGGCTATTGGTATGATATTATTTACTTCAAGACCAGTCGGCGATGCAATGGCCACAACAATATGGGGCACATCATCTTCTTGGACACTTACTGCATTACCACTATTTGTCTGGATGGGTGAGATTTTATTTAGGACAAAGCTTTCAGAGAATTTATTCAAAGGATTATCTCCTTGGATGCAAAAATTACCGGGAGGTTTAATTCATGTAAATGTTGTCGGGTGTGCATTATTTGCAGCAATTTCAGGCTCTTCAGCAGCAACAGTTGCAACAGTTGGGAAGATGTCTATTCCCGAATTAAGAAAAAGAAATTATCCAGAAAAAATTTTACTAGGAAGTTTAGCAGGTTCAGGAACATTGGGTTTGCTGATACCACCGTCAATTATATTGATTATTTATGGCGTTGCTGTCCAAGAGTCTATAGCAAAATTATTTATTGCCGGGATTATTCCTGGAATAATGATTGCACTAATATTCATGTCTTACGTAATTATTTGGTCTTTAATTAATAAAAAATCTATGCCAAAAATTATTGAGGAGTACTCATTTTTTGAAAAAATAAAAAGATCAAAACAACTTTTGCCAGTAATAATTTTAATATTAGCTGTTATTGGATCGATATATACAGGAATTGCAACAGCTACTGAAGCAGCTTCATTAGGAGTAGTTGGAGCATTAATGTTATCTTACTTTCAAAAAAGTTTAACATTAAAAACTTTTAAATCTTCTTTACTTGGGGCAACTAAAACTTCTTGTATGATTGCATTTATTTTAGCAGGTTCGACTTTTTTATCTTTAGCGATGGGGTTCACTGGATTACCAAGAAATCTAGCTCTCTGGATCCAAAATATGGAATTATCTCCATATGTTTTGATATTTGTTTTAATGATCTTTTATATAATTTTAGGAATGTTTCTTGATGGTATTTCAGCTGTGGTTTTAACGATGGCAATTATTGAACCCATGATCAGACAAGCTGGTTTTGATATGATTTGGTTTGGTATTTTCTTAGTGATTGTTGTTGAGATGGCACAAATCACCCCACCTGTTGGTTTTAATTTATTTGTACTTCAAGGCATGGCAAAAAAAGATATGGGGTACATTGCAAGGAGTGCCTTCCCATTATTTTTATTAATGGTCCTGGCAGTTATATTAGTTGTGATCTTTCCAGAAATAGCTTTATGGTTGCCGGAGCAAATGATAAAAAATATAAATTAGTATTTTGATTTTTCGCCAGCTATTACAGCTTTCAACTGATCATACTCTTCACAATTACAACCCTCTAAAACTCCAAGTCTTTCAACTGCAAGATTATGTCTATTTGTTGCTACATATAATTCACCAAGATACTCGTTAATACCTTTGTGTTTTGGATCAACGGCTAAACCTTCAAGGTAATACTTTTCCCCATTTTCAAAATCTCCCAGTTTTCTAGTAGTGAAACCTAAATAGTTAAGGGTATCAGCTTTACCAGGTTTTTTTTCGTTAGATTTAATTAAAAGTTTTTGTGCTTTAGAATAAACTTTTTTTGCTTTTTCTGACTTTCCTTTTTTTTCGTATTTTTTAGCACTTTTAATAAGCAATACTGCTTTATCATAATTTGTTTGTTTTGAACTTGATCCACCATCTGAACCTGCTGCATAAACATTAGAGTTCACAAATAATAAGAACGATAAAGTTAAGATAATTTTTTTCATATTAAATAAATTTTTTCATTTTGTTTAAAGTTTTAAGTTTCAAGCCATTTTCAACTAAGTTATATTTTATTGACTTTGCTGTGGCTAATGAACTTAGATTGTCCCCATGTATACAAACGGAATCGATTTCACAAGGTATTTGCTTCCCGCTGTGACAATTAAGCGACTGAGTTTGCACCATTTTTAACACATGTTTTTTTGCTTGCTCGGGATCAGTTATTAATGCATGAGATTTCTTTCTGGATACAAGATTGCCATCATCCTCATAATTTCTGTCAGCAAATATTTCACAAGCAAATTTCATGTCATATTTTTTTGCTGCCTCTTGCATTTTTGATCCAGTAGGCACGAGATATATTATATCTTTATCAATATCCTTGATAGTTTTGGCTAATATTGTTGCCAACTCAATATCCTCACATGCCATGTTATTTAACGCTCCATGAGGTTTTACATGAGATACACTTTCTCCATGAGAAGAAGCTATTTTTTGAAGAATTTCATATTGATCGATTATAAGTTTTTTTATTTCACTTTCAGAAAGATTCATTCTTTCTCTGCCAAAATTTTCGGGATCATTAAAAGAGGGATGAGCACCAATGCTCACTCCATTTTTTTTCGAAATTTTTACCACTTGATTCATGGTTTGCTCATCTCCTGCGTGATAGCCACAAGCAACATTGGCTGAATTTACGATTCCTAATAAATCTGGATCATACTTATTTGAGTGATGTTTTGATTTTTCACCTAAATCACAATTTATATTAATTTCCATACTCATAATTTGTAAGTATAACATGACATGATTAAAAATATATCAAATCTTGGTGACGCAGCTTTGTATTGTGATTTTGGGTCTGAGGTAAACAAAGAAATAAATAGTAAAGTAATAAGATATTTTAAAAGTATTCAAAAAGAAAATATTGATGGGGTAAATAACTTAACTCCCTCATATAATAAATTAATTATTTCATTCGATTTACGAAAAAAAAATTTTCAAACAATCAAAAAATTAATCGAAAATTTAAATGTTACTAATGATGATAAATTAGAGACAAATAGAATTAAGATACCTGTTTGTTGTGATGAAAATTTTTCACTAGATATAAAAAGATTAGAGGAAAAGTTAAAAATAACTCGTGATAAAATTTATGAGAAATTTTTTGGTAAGGAATTTTTTTGTTACATGACTGGTTTTATTGCAGGTATGCCTTTTTTAGGTGATCTTGAAAGTGAGCTGCAGGTAAAACGTTTGGAAACGCCAAGAGTAAAAGTGCCTAAGGGTTCGGTTGGATTAACAGAACAATTTGCAAATGTTTATACTTTTGAAAGTCCTGGGGGATGGAATATCATTGGAAATACACCACAAGTTATTTTTGATAGCACTAACGAGAATAATCCAAATTTAATTAATCCAGGTGATGTAGTTACTTTTGAGCAAATTACTAAGGATCAATATTATAATAACAATGAATAAAAATTATTTTGAAATAAAAAGAGCTGGAATAAACACAACATTTCAAGATCAAGGTAGAGGTAACCTTTATCATATTGGTATTCCATTTAGTGGAGCAATGGATAATAGAAATTTTCAAATTTCCAACAAACTTGTTGGTAATGAAGTAAACTTTCCAACAATTGAATTTGCCTATCAGGGTCCTTTGTTAAAGTATTTTGGTGAAAATATTAATTTTGCAATTACAGGAGATGTAAAATTTATAATTAGAAAAAAAAATAAGGCTATAGAAGGAAATTGTTATCAATCTTTCACTTTAGAAAATGGTGATGAATTAGATATTATAAGCACTAATAAATCTGTTTATGGATATTTAGCAGTAAGCGGTGAATTTGAGTTAAATTATCAATGGTCAAGTTGTTCTGTTAACACAAAAGCAAACATAGGTGCAAATAATGGAAAAAAAATAAAAGATGGACAAAAGATTTATATTTCAAATATCAATAAAGATTTAAGTGATAAAAAATTAAATTACATTAATACAAAAATTGAAAATATCAGAGTTATCCAAGGGACAAATTTTGACTATTTTTCTGATGAAGGAAAAAAGATTTTTTTTGAGAAAGAATTTGTAATATCAAAATTATCAGATCGTATGGGTATGAGACTAGAGGGACCAAAAATAGAAAATATTGTTGATACCAATATTAAATCGGAAGGTTTATTAAAAGGTGTTATTCAAGTACCCGCAGATGGAAATCCGATTATTATGCTTTCAGATCATGGCACTATTGGGGGTTATCCTAAAATAGGAGTTGTGATCAGTGCAGATTATGACAAGTTAGTTCAATTAGCCCCAGGTTCAAAGATTAAATTTAAAAAAGTCGAATTAGCTGATGCAGAAACGTTATTTAAACTATATGACTTGGAGACACAAAATTTAATTTCACAAATCTAATGACTTTTATAAGAAACTTACCCGGACCACTATTAATTTTTTTAGGTGCATTAAGTTTAAGTTTTGGTGGATTGATTGTAAAATCTTTTGAGGGAGCTACATTATGGCAAATTCTATTTTGGCGATCTTTATTTTTTTCTTTAACAGTTCTAGCTTTCTTGATTATTAGTTATAGAGGAAAAACAATTGAGTCGTTTTATAAGTCCGGATTACCAGGATTTATTGGTGGAATTATTTTATCTTTTGGTTTTTGTGGATATGTGTTTGCTATGTACAATACCACTGTTGCCAATACTAATTTTATCATTTCACTACAAATACTATTTCTTGCAATATTCGGGTATTTTTTCCTTAAGGAAAAAATAAATTTAATTACTCTGTTTTCAATCTGTCTGGCGATGACAGGCGTTTTATTAATGGTTGGCAACTCATTATCTCCTGGAGAATTATCTGGAAACCTTGCAGCTTTTACAATGCCAATTACTTTTGCAGTTTTAATAATGATTGTTAGAAAATTTCCCTCTGTGGATATGGTGCCTGCCCAGTTCGTTGCCGGCGTGAGTTCATGTTTAATCGGTTTTTTACTTTCTACTAAGATTATGATTTCCCCTCATGATATATTTTTGGGTTTTCTCGCAGGTTTTTTTCAAGTTGGTTTTGGTTTTATATTTATAACTATCGGTGCAAGAACAACACCGTCTGCCATGGTGGGAATCATAATGTTATCCGAATCTGTCCTAGGACCAATATGGGCATTCCTTTTTGTAAGTGAAAGACCCTCTGCATTTGGATTAATTGGTGGCGCAATTATACTTTCTGCAGTTTTATTACAATTTTACTCGCTTTTAGGTAAACAAAAAAAAATTGTTTCTGATTGACTTTTTTCCACACATGTAAGAATATCCTGCCACGGGAGAGACTACAGAATATCGTAGCGCCGAAGGAGCAACCACCCAGGAATCTCTCAGGCAAAAAGGACCGTAACATATTAACTCTGGAAAGAGATTCAATTCTCGCCGAAGGAGCAAAACTCTCAGGCAAATATACAGATGGGTACAATGAGTTAATATGGAAACAAAAAAAACATCGCTGTACCAATTACATCAAGATTGTAATGCAAAATTTGTTGAATTTGCAGGCTATCAAATGCCGATACAATATTCGGAAGGTATTGTAGAGGAACACAAATTCACAAGAAATCACTCAGGTATCTTTGATGTTTCTCATATGGGTCAGCTATTTATTTATGGTGGTGAAGACTTAAGTAAAGATTTAGAAAAAATTTTTCCTTTAGATCTTAAAAATTTGAAATTAAATCATTCAAAATACAGCTTCTTAATGGATAAAGATGCTGGGATACATGATGATTTAATTATCACAAAAACAAATGAGGGCTTTTTGATAATCCTTAATGCAGCATGTAAAGATAATGACTTTAAAATTTTGAGAGAACTTCTTGAAGAGAAGTACAAAATGGTTCTGGATGAAAATAGATCTCTAATTGCCATTCAGGGTCCTAAATCATCAAAAATTCTTAATGATGTTATTAATGGTGTAAAAGATCTTAACTTTATGTCTGGAAACTGGTTTAAATTTGAAAATCAGAAAGTTTATATTACGCGATCTGGTTACACAGGTGAAGACGGTTTTGAGATATCAATTGTAAATGATTTTGTAGACCAATTAACTAGAGAATTAATCAACAAAGGATCTAAATTGATAGGCCTTGGAGCAAGAGATACACTTAGATTGGAAGCTGGTTTATGTCTTTATGGTCATGATCTTGATAAAGACAAAACTCCAGTGGAAGCAAATTTAAAGTGGGCTATTTCAAAAGAAAGAATCTCTAAAGGAGATTTTATTGGCTCTGACATAATTATTAAACAATTAAATGATGGTGTCAGCAAAATAAGAGTTGGAATTAAACCTGAAGGCAGAATTATTGCTAGAGAAAAAACAAAAATATTTAATCAATCAGATGTTCATATTGGAGAAATCACAAGTGGTACATTTGGACCAAGTGTTAATGGACCTGTTGCAATGGGTTATGTGGAAAATGAATTTTCAAAAAAAAATACAAAAGTATTTTTAGAAGTCAGAGGTAAAAAACATCCTGCAAGTATTTGCAGCTTACCATTTTATAAAAAAAGTTATGTCAAAGGGGTAAACTAATGAGTGAAGTAAAATATTCAAAAGAACACGAGTGGATTAAATTAGATGGAGATGTTGCAACAATTGGCATCACAAAGCATGCTACAGAGATGTTAGGTGATATAGTTTTTGCAGAACTTCCAGAAAAAGGTTCTAGCGTAGAGAAAGATGGTACAGCTGGTGTTGTAGAGTCAACGAAAGCTGCTAGCGATGTATATACCCCTGTGAGCGGTGAAGTAGTTGATACCAATCAAGCTATAGTAGATGATCCATCAAAGATTAATCAAGACCCAGAGGACTCAGCGTGGTTTTTTAAACTAAAAATAAAAGATCCTACAGAAATGGATACTTTAATGAACAAAGACGATTACGATAAATTTGCAAAGGAGACTTCAGCATAATGTTACCAAATTCAGAAAAAGATTTTTTAAGAAGACATATTGGTCCTTCAAAAGAAGACCAATCAAAAATGTTAAAAGAATTAAATTATAAATCACTAGATGATTTGATTGATAATACTGTTCCAGAAAAAATAAAGTTTAAAGGTGAACTCAATATTGGTGATTCAAATTCAGAGTACGAGGCGTTAAGAAAATTACGAGCAATTTCGAAAAAAAATCAAGTTTACTCAAATTTTATTGGTATGGGTTATTATGGAACTTACACACCTTATGTAATTTTGAGAAATATTCTAGAAAATCCAGGTTGGTATACTTCCTATACACCTTATCAGCCTGAGGTAGCTCAAGGAAGACTTGAGATGTTACTAAACTTTCAACAAATGATTGTTGACTTTACAGGGATGGATATTGCCAATGCATCTTTATTAGATGAAGGCACTGCAGCAGCAGAAGCTATGGGCCTAAGTCACAGATTAAATAAAAAAGATAGTAATTTAGTTTTTGTTTCTGAAGATTGTCACCCTCAAACAATAAATGTAATTCAAACAAGAGCTGAACCTATGGGTTTAAAGGTTTTAGTCGGTAAAGAAGATGAAGTTTTAGACCAGCTAAAAGAAGATTTAGTTTGTGGAATTTTACAATATCCAGGAACGTTAGGAGATATTAAAGACCCAAGTGAAGCAATTAGCAAAATTCACAAAAAGAATGGGAAAGCGGTATTAGCTTGTGATCTATTAGCTCTAGCAAAATTAAAAACACCAAGAGAACTTGGTGCCGACATTGCAGTTGGAAGCTCTCAAAGATTTGGTATTCCAATGGGATATGGAGGTCCACATGCAGCTTTTTTTGCTACAAAAGATGAGTTTAAAAGATCAATGCCCGGAAGAATTGTTGGTGTATCAGTTGATAGACATGGTAATAAAGCATATAGATTATCATTACAAACTAGAGAGCAACATATCAGAAGAGATAAGGCGACGAGTAATATTTGTACTGCCCAAGCTTTATTAGCAATCGTTTCAGCAGCATATGCTATTTATCATGGTCCGGATGGAATTAAAAATATTTCAGAAAGAGTGTCTCAATTAGCAAAAAGTTTTGCTGATAAGATAAAACAATCTGGATATGAGCTTTATTCAAATAATTTTTTTGACACTGTAACGATTATTACTAAAGAAAAAACTGATCAAATTTATAAGAATGCTTTGAACCAGAGAGTAAATATTCGAAAAGTAAATTCTGAAATGCTTGCTGTTTCATTTGATGAGAGAAAAAATGTATATAGAGTAAATCAACTATTAAAAATTTTTAATGCAGCAGAATCAATCAAAAAAGAAGATCCATCGGTAAGTTTACCTAACCTTCCAAAAAATTTATTAAGAACTTCAAAATATTTAGAACATCCAGTTTTCAACTCATATCATTCAGAAACTGAAATGCTTAGATATTTAAAAAGATTAGAAGATAAAGATATAGCATTGAATAGAACTATGATTGCACTTGGTTCTTGTACAATGAAATTAAATGCTGCTGCCGAAATGATCCCAATATCATGGAAAGAATTTGCAGAACCTCATCCATTTGTTCCAATTGAACAAATGGAAGGTTTTAGAGATTTATTTACTGATTTAAAAAATTGGTTGCGTTCTATAACTGGTTTTTCAGGTGTTTCTTTGCAACCAAATGCAGGTGCTCAAGGTGAGTATGCGGGCTTAATGGTTATCAGAAAGTATCATTTGGATAGAGGTGAGGCTAATCGTAATATATGTTTAATTCCAAGTTCAGCACATGGTACTAACCCAGCAAGTGCACAAATGGTTGGAATGAAGGTGGTAGTTGTTAATTGTGATAAAGAGGGAAATGTTGATTTTGATGATTTAAAGAAAAAAGCTGAACAACATTCGGAAAATCTTGGGGCACTAATGGTAACTTATCCATCTACCCACGGAGTATTTGAAGAAAAAATAACTGATATCTGTGAGTTAGTTCACAAACATGGTGGACAAGTGTATATGGATGGAGCAAATTTAAACGCTTTAGTTGGAGTTGCAAAGCCCGGAAATTTTGGTCCAGATGTCTGTCATATTAATTTACATAAAACATTTTGTATACCACACGGCGGGGGAGGACCAGGTATGGGACCGATTGCTTGTAAAAGACATTTACAAGTTTATCTACCTAATCATCCAGTGATTAAAGATTGTGGACCAACATCTGGCATTGGAGCGGTCTCGGCAGCTCCTTGGGGTAGTTCAAGTATTCTTTCAATTTCTTGGATGTACATTAAAATGATGGGATCAGCAGGGTTAAAGCTTGCTACTGAAGTAGCAATATTAAATGCAAATTATATTGCTCATAGACTTAAAGATCACTTTCCAATTCTGTATAAAGGATCAAATGGAAATGTTGCTCATGAATGTATTATTGATATTAGAAATATTAAATCAGAGACAGGAGTAACCGAAGAAGATATTGCAAAAAGATTAATAGATTATGGGTTTCATGCACCAACTATGTCATGGCCAGTAGCTGGTACAATGATGATAGAGCCAACTGAAAGTGAGGGTTTGTCAGAACTAGATAGATTTTGTGATACTTTAATTAAGATTAAAGAAGAAATTGAAAAAATTAAATCAGGTGAATTTGATAAAATAGACAATCCAATAAAAAATGCTCCTCACACGGACAGCGAACTAGCTTCTGATGATTGGACGCATAAATATTCAAGAGCAGAAGCTGCTTATCCAGCAAAATTCTTAAGAGCTAATAAATTTTGGCCTCCAGTTGCAAGAGTAGATAATGTTTATGGTGACAAGAATATATTTTGTACTTGTCCAAGCATAGATGAATTTAAAGAAGACGCAGCTTAACAATTAATGAAGATTGCTGTTGTCGGCTCAGGCATATCAGGATTAAGTGCTGCATATTACTTATCAAAAAAACATCATGTAGATCTTTTCGAGAAGGAAGATCGTTTCGGTGGTCACTCTCATACTATTGATTTATCGTTTGGTACAAAAAAAATTCCAGTTGATATAGGTTTTATTGTATTTAATTACGCAACTTACCCAAATTTAATAAATTTTTTCAAAGAGAATAATATTGCAATTGAAAAAAGCGATATGTCTTTTTCTGTATCAGTTGAAAAATCTTCATTTGAATATTGCGGTCGAGGATTAAATGGAATTTTTTCAAATAAGACCAATTTGTTTAATCTAAGATTCCTCAAAATGTTTTTTGATATAATAAAGTTTTACAAAAAATGTGATAATATAAAAAAAATTGATCAAGAGACTACACTTGGTGATTATTTGAGAAAGGAAAATCTTTCAAAAGAGTTTATCAACTTTCATTTGATACCAATGGTCTCAGCCATATGGTCAATGCCACCAAGTGCAGCCAGTCAAATGCCGTTAAGATTTTTCTTAAAGTTTTTCCAAAATCATGGTTTGTTTAAATTAAAAAATAGACCTCAGTGGTATACTGTATCAAATCGAAGTAGAGCTTATGTTCAAAACATTATTTCAAAAATCAGCGGTGAACATTTCAAAAATTATCCAATCAAAAAAATTAAAACAAAAACAACAGGTATAGATTTATATTATGGTGGAGAAAGTGAATATTTTGGATACGACAAAGTTGTTTTAGCAACACATGCAGATGAAGCTTTATCAATAATCGATAATCCAACCGACCAAGAAAAGAATGTGCTTTCAAATTATAAGTATAAGGAAAATATTGCCTATATTCATACCGATGAACAAGTTATGCCAAAAAATAAAAAAGCTTGGTGTTCATGGAATTCATCAATGAAAAAGGATGAAATAAAAAAAAATTCAATTACATATTGGTTAAATTTATTACAAAACCTTAAATGTGATGAAAATATTTTTCTTACCTTAAATCCTTATTTTAAAATTGATGAGAAGAAAATTTTAAAAAAAGTAAGATTTACACATCCATATTTTGATCAATCTGCACTTAATTTTCAAAGTCAGCTTACAAATTTACAAAATAAAAGAAATATTCTTTATTGTGGTAGTTATTTTGGTTACGGTTTTCATGAAGATGGAATAAAATCATCTATTGAAATGCTTAAAACCCTTAATGACTAGTTGTATATATAATGGCGCTGTAATTCACAAAAGATTTAAACCAAAGATACACTTTTTTAAGTACAGGGTATTTTCACTTTTAATTGATCTTTCTGAATTAGAAAAATTAGATAAAACGATTAATTTTTTTTCATACAAT
>JBNAKH010000187.1:0-3480 GCA_052047495.1 Candidatus Pelagibacter sp. | reverse complement strand
TGATATTTTTAGTAGCATAAAGTCCACGACCTTTATTATCAATTTTTGATTTTCTTATTTTGTATAGTTTCATGAAGTCGATTTATGATGGGCTAGATATTTATCAATTGAATTCTACCAATGCATTAACATGTTCGTTAGCGCTTTCTGCTAAAGCATTTAAATCATATCCACCTTCAAGTATAGAAACAACTTTACCTGCGGTAAACTTATTAGTAGCCGCTAGTGTTCTTTTAGTAATTTCATAAAAATCTTTTGAACTAAGTTGAAATTGAGCTAATGGATCATCTTTATGTGCATCAAAACCTGCTGAAAATATGAGAAAATCCGGTTTATATTGAACTAATCTTTCTAACACCCTATCAAATGCATTAAAGTATTCTTCGGAGTTCGTCCCAGCGGGCAAAGGGATATTCAATGAATTATTAAAGTCTCCTTTATCTTTATCTGTTCCACCACCAGGATAAAAAGGATATTGGTGCGTAGAAATATATAATGAATTTCTATTATTACGCATGACATCATAATTTCCATTACCCCAGTGCACGTCAAAATCTACACAGGCAATTTTTTTGTATTTATATTTTGACACTAAATAGTTTGTTGCTACTCCCGCGTTTGATATACAACAAAATCCCATAGCTTTATTTTTTTCAGCATGGTGCCCAGGTGGTCTAGCCAAACAGAATGCATTTTTAAATTCATTACTCTCTATTCCATCTATTGCTCTAATTGTTGAACCAGCAGCATCAAAAACTGCTTTTTTACTTTCGGGTGATACAACAGTATCACCGTCTAGAAACTTAAGGCCTTTTTGAGGAAAAGAATCTTTTAAATTATTTATATAGTCTTTTGAATGTGTCATAGACAATATATCATCAGGAACATTATCTGGCTTATCCCAGATTAGGTCTTTTCTTTTTTTTAACTTTTCTTTTATAGCGATTACTCTTTTAGGCTGCTCAGGATGTCCATCGCCAGTGTTATGTTTCTCATAGGAGTCAGAATTTATGATCGCTGTTTTCATTTAAAATAATTTATTAAAATGTTTTCATAAATTTTCTTAAGATTTTTCAAATCTTTTAAAGATACGGCTTCATCAACTTTATGCATTGTTTTTCCAACAAGACCAAATTCTAATCCAGGTGATATTTTTCTTATGAATCTTAAATCTGAGGTTCCACCTGTAGTAGATAGCTTTGGTTTAATTTTGGTCACTTTTTTTATGATATTTTGTATCATATACGTTGTTTCATTTGGCTTTGTTAGAAATGCCTCACCAGAAACTCTATAATCAATTTTAAATTTTGATTTATTTTTCTTGGTTATTTTTTTAAAAATTTTATTAAGTCTATTTTTAATAGAATTTGACGAATGTTTATTATTAAACCTTATATTAAATGTTGCCTCAGCCATAGCAGGGATAACATTATCAGCGTTATTATTTATATTTATTTTTGTAACCTCTAAGTTTGTAGGTTGGAAGTTTTTTGATCCTCTATCAAATTTAATATCTTTTAATTCTTTCAAAATTTTTACAATTATAGTTGAGGGATTATTGGCTCTATGAGGATATGCGACATGGCCTTGCTGACCAAAAATATTTAATTTACCAGTTAAACTACCCCTACGTCCAATCTTTATCATTTCACCTAATTTATTTGGGTTTGTTGGTTCACCAACAAGACAAAAGTTAATTTTCTCTTTCCTTTTTTTTAAATAATCTACAACTTTTTTGGTACCATTTATTGCATCACCTTCTTCATCTCCTGTAATAAGTAAACTTATTGATCCGTTGAATTTTCTATTTTTTGATAAAAAAGTGCTTACAGCAGACACAAAAGCTGCAACAGAGCTTTTCATATCATTTGCACCCCTCCCAATTAAATGGCCTTTTTTGATAGATGGTTTAAATGGATTTACTGTCCAATCCCTAATGTTTCCTGGAGGGACAATATCAACATGTCCTGCAAACATAAAATTCGGTTTCTTAGATCCTAATCTTGCATACAAATTTTTCACAGGCTGAAATCCTCTTTCTTTAAATTCCAATATTTTTGTTTTGAAACCTAATTTTTTTAATTTTTTTTCTAAAAATTTCATTACTCCAGCATCAACTGGGGTGATAGAAGGAAATCTGATTAGCTCTTTAGCTAATTTTAACTCATTTAAAGTTTTCATTTTTAGTCTCTTAAGAGGTCGTTAATAGAAGTTTTAGATCTTGTTTTTTCATCAACTTGTTTAATTATTACTGCACAATACAGGGAGGGTGCAGAAGAATTATTTTTATCAGGCAATGAGCCTGGAACTACAACTGAATAAGGTGGTATTTTACCATAAGTAATTTTCCCAGTTTTTCTTTCAACTATTTTAGTTGATTGACCAATATACATACCCATACTTAAAACTGAACCTTCTCCAACAATTACGCCTTCAACTACCTCTGACATCGCTCCAAGAAATACATTATCTTCTATGATTGTTGGCAAAGCTTGCGCGGGCTCTAGAACTCCACCAACACCCGAACCTGCAGAAATATGGCAATTCTTACCTATCTGACAACAACTACCAGCTCTTGCAAAAGTATCAATCATCGTTCCTTCGTCAATATAAGCTCCAATGTTTACATAACATGGCATAAGAACAGCGTTTTTTCCGACAAATGAACCTTTTCTTACTGGTGAGTTCGGAACCATTCTAAAACCTGCTTTTTCATGATCAGCTTTGGTCCATCCTGCAGTTTTACCTTTTAATAAATGTGATTTATCATACCAACTACTATAAGGACCATTTAAATTTTCCATTGGGTAAATTCTAAAACTTAACATTATAGCTTTCTTAAGGTGCTGATGAGTTACCCATTCTCCATTTATTTTCTCAGCAACTCTTGATTTACCACTATCTAAATCAGCAATAACTTGGTTAATAGTATCTTTTAAATTTTGATCAGAATTTTGATTTACCTGATCTTTATTTTCCCAAGCATCATTGATTATTTTTTCTAAAGACATAATTAATTACTTTTTAATAGCCTTATTTCTTTTAGAAATAAAGACAGATTTTCAATTTTGTGTGAAATAAAATCTTTCTCTGCATCCATTTTTCCAAAATGCTCATCATTAATTAACCAAACCGTTGTACAACCTCGTTTGTGACCTATACTTAAATTTTTAGCTATATCTTCAATGTAAATAGTCTCTTTTGGATTTATACCAAATTTTTTTACCATTAAGTCGAAGGTTTCTGCTTCTGGTTTAGGTACATAACCAGCGTCTTTAATATCAAAAACCTTATCTCTTCCAAACAAATCATACACACCCAAGTGAGTTAAAATATTAGCAGCATGTTCAGCGCTACCATTGGTGAAGATAAATTTTTCCATATCTAATTGTTTAAGCTCATTTCTCATAATTTTATCTTCTTTCATAAATGACAAATCAATTTCATGGACGTAAGATAAAAATTCATCTGGTGATATTC
>JBNAKH010000186.1:0-1398 GCA_052047495.1 Candidatus Pelagibacter sp. | reverse complement strand
TCTTAATATGTTCTTTTTTTTTATTATTGTCTTTATGTCTAGAGATGTGAGACCTTTTATTCCACTACCCCTCAGAAGTCTTATAAAAAAATTTTCAATTAAATCATCCTCGTGATGGCCCATTAAAATATCTTTGATTTTTAATTGATTACATTTCTTGAAAAGTATTTCATATCTTTTTGTCCTAGCAATTGACTGAATGCTTTTCTTTGGTTTCTTTCCTTTCCAAGTTAATATTTCTGATTTTATAAAGTTTTTTTTAAGCAAATTTAAAACGAATTTAGCCTCTTTTGTAGACTCAGGTCTAAGTTTATGGTCAATAATATAAAACTTTGATTTTAAATTTTTTTTAATTGCATAAATTTTAGATAAAAAAGCTAAAGCAAGACTATCTGGACCACCTGAAACTGCAACTGCAAAACTTTCATCTAAATTTAAAGAGATCTCAAATTTTTTATAAATCTTATTTATTCTTTTATTATTTAAGTTATCTCTTAAAAATTTAGGAATTTTGATTGTTGCATTCGAATTTCTGAGACTCATATTTAGCTTTTTGTATCACAGATTGGTTTGCCTCTGGATATTGTTCTTCAACACCATTGATCATTTTGCAACCTTGATCTTTTTCTCCAATTTGTACCATTGATACACCAAGCTTTAATAAGTTTATAGGTGCTTTTTCACCTTTAGGGTATCTCTGATAACCTTCCAAATATGCTGAGGCTGCATCCGTATACAATTGTCGTATCCTAAAAGTTTCTGCATACCAATATTGAGCATTCCCAGCTAGATTATGTTCAGGATTTGTGTCAACGAACTCTCTGAATGCTCTTTCAGCAGTTGAATAATCACCAACTTTTAAAAAACTTGTAGCAAACTGATATTGTTTATCTGGAGACTCATTTGGAAGAATTTTTTCTTCAGCTTGAAAAGTTTCGGTTACTACCAAAGCTGTTGAATCTACAGAATTTGTTTTTTGTGATGTTTCATTTGTCGCTGTATCTTTATATGATATCGATCCCAAATCTTGAGGTTGAGAACTTCCAGGTAAAACTTCCATTTGATCGTTATTTGTTTTTTTTGTTAACTTATTAATAGTTGAGTCAGAAGACACTACATTTTCTAAGTCCTGAAATCTTATTTGATTATCTGCTTGCACTTTTGACATCCTATTGGATAGTTTGTCTAACTTAAAATTTATTTCCTCAAACTTATTTGTAAGTTCCTGAAATTGATTTTCAATTTCTGAAAGTTTTAATAAATGTCTTGTAAGAACATCTTCTGAATTATTATCTAAATTTGAATTTAAATTTACAGAGCTATCACTATTTAATTCTATTGATCCTGAGTATACTGCTTTTTCTAGTGTCTTTATATCTTTCTGAAGTTGATCTAATA
>JBNAKH010000185.1:0-1436 GCA_052047495.1 Candidatus Pelagibacter sp. | reverse complement strand
TTTTTATAGATAATTTTCCACTTATTACCTCGAGTTGATTTTGCTCCTTTTCCAGTATTGTGCTTTTTAAGTCTTAAATTAAGGTTATTTGTATATCCAACGTAAGTTTTGATAATTTTACTATTTACGCTTTTAAGCATATAAACATAAAATATCATAAATGTGGCGGTCCCTAGGGGAATCGAACCCCTCTTTCGAGGATGAAAACCACGTGTCCTAACCGATAGACGAAGGGACCGAATTTCAGCTTTCTATTTCAAAATACAATCTTAATCAAGTGTTATTAGGTTGCATTCTTTACATTATTATTAAGTAATTCTTTAAATTCTTTTGATGGCTTGAATAGAACAACATCTCTTTTGGAAATCTCTTTTTCTTCTTTAGTTTTTGGATTTCTGCCAATTCTAGAATTCTTTGATCTTATCAAAAATGTTCCAAACTTTGATATTTTTACATTTTTTTTTCTGCATAAATTTGAAATTATTATAGAAAAAAATTCCTCAATTAAATTTTCTGTGATTTGTTTTGAAAACCCGACTTGCATATATATCATATTTACAAGATCTTTTTTGGTTAAATTAATTCTCATTGATTAAATATTTTCTCTAATTTTATTGATTAAATCACCTTTAACAATTTTACTACACACCTCTAATGAATTTGAAAAACCAATAAAATCTGTTCCTCCATGACTTTTTACAACTGGTGAGTCTAAGCCGATAAAAATTGCGCCATTATAGAGTCTAGGATCTAATCGTTTTTTAAACTTATTCAAATTCGAGAAATTTAACATTGCTGATAATTTACCTAAAATTGAGTCTTTAAAAACTTTTTTTAGCTCATCTGTAATAAAATTTGCTGTTCCCTCTGCTGTTTTGAGAGCAACGTTACCTGTAAAACCATCAGAAACAATTACATTGACATTTCCATCCATGAGCTCATTACCTTCAATATATCCAGAAAAATCAAAATTATTAGATTTTTTTTCATTAAGTATCTGAAAAGTTTCTTTTATAATTTCATTACCCTTTAATTCTTCCGAACCAATATTTAACAAAGCTGTATTAGGTATCTCATTTGGATAAAGAGATTTATATAAAGATGCACCCATAATTGAAAAATCAACTAAATTTTTTGAACTACACTCAATATTGGCACCTAAATCCAATACAACACTCATTCCATTTTTATTCGGCCATAACGCAGATAATGCGGGTTTATCTATATTTTCAATCATCTTAAGATTCAATTTAGCAATAACAAGTAACGCACCTGTATTTCCTGCAGATATTACAATATCAGTCTCTTTTTTTTTAACACTTTCAATTGCAAGCCACATGCTTGTGTCTTTACCTCTTTTGGCAGCTTCAAGAGGACTATCTGTACTTTTAACAATGTTATCTGTGTGTATTACTTCGTAGAAGTCATTATTTAAT
>JBNAKH010000184.1:0-1515 GCA_052047495.1 Candidatus Pelagibacter sp. | reverse complement strand
TCCTCAAGATGAAATTAAGGATATAATACAAGAGGATTTACCATTTATAAAGACTGAAAATAATAGGCCTTCAAAAACCAAATTTTCTCTTCCCTCAATAGAACTATTAAAAACTCCAACGAAAAGGGAAAGGGGAAGTCTAAATAAAAATGAAAATAATAATCCAGAATTTTTGGAAAAAATTCTTTTGGATTTTGGTGTTAATGGAAAGATTAAAAAGGTCAGTCATGGCCCAGTGGTTACTTTAAATGAATTTGAACCAGCTGCAGGTATTAAAGTTTCTAAAATAATTAATCTATCTGACGATATTGCAAGAAATACAAGCTCAGAGTCTGCACGAATAGCAACCATCCCAGGAAGTAATACTATTGGTATAGAGCTTCCAAATTTAGATAGAGAGAATGTGTATCTCAGTGAAATTTTAGATAATTCGAGCTTTAAAAAAAAGGAGATCAAATTACCTATTGCATTAGGAAAAAATATTTCTGGTACGCCAATAATTGGTGACTTGTCCGCAATGCCTCATTTACTAATTGCTGGTACTACCGGTTCTGGAAAATCAGTTTGTATTAATACAATTATTTTATCACTTCTTTACAAGCATACTCCTGAAAAATGTAAATTTATTTTAATTGATCCTAAGATGTTAGAGCTTTCCACTTATGAAGGTATCCCTCACCTACTTTGCCCTGTGATTACTGAAGCTAAAAAAGCTGCCTCGGTTCTTGGTTGGGTAGTCAAGGAAATGGAAAGTAGATATAGGCTTATGACTAAAGAAGGTGTAAGAAATATAGATAGCTACAATTCAAAGCATAAGTTACCAATGCCATACATAGTTGTAGTGGTTGATGAAATGTCTGATTTGATGTTAGTCGCAGGAAAAGAAATTGAAAATTATATTCAAAAATTATCACAAATGGCTAGGGCTGCAGGTATTCATATTATTATGGCCACTCAAAGACCTAGCGTTGACGTTATTACAGGTACAATTAAAGCAAATTTCCCAACCCGAATTTCTTTTCAAGTAACCTCAAAAATAGATAGCAGAACAATTTTAGGTGAACAAGGAGCTGAACAATTGTTAGGAAAAGGCGATATGCTATATATGTCATCCGCAAATAGAATTGTAAGAATTCATGCTCCATTTGTCTCAGATACTGAAATAGAAAAAATTAATAACTTTTTAAGATCTCAAGCGGAGCCTGACTATGTTGATGAAATACTTAACTTTGCCGATGAAAAAGAATTTAACGAGTCAAAAAATCAAGGTGAAAAAGATGAATTATATCAATCCGCTATTGAAATAATAAAATCAGAGGGAAAAGCCTCAACTTCATTTTTACAAAGAAAACTTCAAATTGGATATAATCGTGCTGCAAGAATAATTGATATGATGGAGTCTGAGGGAATAGTAAGTAAAGCAAATCATGTCGGAAAAAGAGATGTTCTTAAATGAAAAAACTATTATTCATTGTAATTTTTTTTTCAATAATTTCCAATGTCTCAGCATCAATT
>JBNAKH010000183.1:0-3934 GCA_052047495.1 Candidatus Pelagibacter sp. | reverse complement strand
TAAAACTCACCATGAAATTAGTTAAAGATATAGATAATAATCAAAATTCTAAAAAGATTTCTGATAAAGAGGCTGAAGAAGCTTTTAAAACTATTTTAGCTTGGATGGGTGAAGATCCAAGTAGAGAAGGGTTATTGGAAACACCAAAAAGAGTGGTTAAAGCATTCAAAGAATATTTCAAAGGTTATAAAGAAGATCCTATCCAGGTTTTAGATAAAACTTTTGGTGATGTCGATGGGTATGATGACATGGTTATTCAAAAGAATATTTCTGTTCAAAGTCATTGTGAGCATCACATGGCACCTATTATAGGTAAAGCTCATGTGGCTTACATTCCCAATGAAAGAGTTGTTGGGTTAAGTAAATTGGCAAGAGTTGTTGAGGTTTTCTCAAAAAGATTGCAAACTCAGGAAAGATTAACTATGCAAATTGCGAATACACTAATGGGGGCATTGGATGCCAAAGGAGTAGCGGTGACAATAGACTCAACTCATCAGTGCATGACGATGAGAGGAATTAAAAAAGAACAAGCAACAACAGTTACAAATTATTATTTAGGTCAATTCAAAGAAGACCTAAGTTATCAAAATAGATATTTAAGGTTAATAAGCAATTCAAAAGATTAAAAGTGTCAGATCAATTTAAAGCATTAGTTTTAAATCAAGAAGGTGACAACTTTTCAAGAGAAGTAAAATCAGTAGACAAAAGTTTTTTAAAACATGGTGATGTCACTATCAAAGTAGATTATTCAGACCTTAATTTTAAAGATGGAATGATTTTAAAAAATGGTGGAAGATTAGTAAAAGAATTTCCTCACATCCCTGGAATTGATTTTTCAGGAACTGTTGTTGACAGTGAAAATTCAAAGTTTAAGTCAGGTGATCAAGTAATTTTAACTGGGTTTAGAGTTGGAGAAATCTTTTATGGTGGTTACTCGCAAATGGCAAAAGTCAATGGTGATTTTTTAGTTAAGAAACCGGATGACCTAACAAGTAAACAAGCAATGATTTTAGGAACTGCAGGCTTTACTTCTTTGATGGCCGCATTTGCAATTAAAGCAAGAGAAGAAATATTACTTGGTGCAAAAGTAAATGATGTTTTAGTTACCGGAGCATCGGGGGGAGTTGGAAGTATTGCGGTAATGATACTGAATAAGATGGGATACAATGTAACAGCTGTTTCAGGCAAAGACTCAAAAGCAGATTATCTAAAATCGTTAGGTGCTAAAAATGTTATTAATCGTAGTGAATTCGATAAAGATCCTAAGCTTATAGATAAAGGTTTATGGGATGGTGTGGTTGATACTGTCGGTGGAAAAATTTTAGCAAATGCAATAGTTCAAACCAATTCCAATGGAATTATTGCAGTCTGTGGTAATGCTAGTACTAATGA
Source organism: Candidatus Pelagibacter sp. (assembly GCA_052047495.1). GTDB lineage: Bacteria > Pseudomonadota > Alphaproteobacteria > Pelagibacterales > Pelagibacteraceae > Pelagibacter. The sequence continues at coordinate 2,542 of JBNAKH010000183.1, read as the reverse complement.
GCTTAACACTAATGTTATTCCATTTATGTTACGAGGAATAAAACTTTGGGGTATGGACTCTGCTAATTGCAGTATCAAGAGACGAGAATTTATTTGGGGTGAAGCAGCAAAACTAATTGACTTTGATTTAATAGAAAAATCGGTTCAAACAGTTAGCTTGGAGGAGTTAATTGAAACTTATCCAAAAATATTAAAGGGTGAAATTTCTGGAAGAGTTTTAGTTGATTTAAATAAATAATGGATTGGGATAAACTTAAGATTTTTCATGCAGTAGCGGAGGCAGGAAGTTTTACTAATGCCACTGTTAATTTAAATCTTAGTCAATCTGCAATTAGTAGACAAATTCAATCTTTAGAACAGGATCTAAAAGTTCAATTATTTGAAAGACATGCAAGAGGGCTTACACTTACAGAAAACGGAGAATATGTTTTTAAGACTGCTCATGAAGTAATTAGCAAATTAAAAGAAGTTGAAACATCTCTAGGAGATCAGAAAAATAAACCTACTGGCAAATTAACAATTACAACAGTTAGAAGTTTCGGTACACATTGGTTAACACCAAGAATTGAAGAATTTATGCGTTTAAATCCTGAAGTAGAAATAGAGCTTATTTTTGAGGACAAAGAGCTAGATTTGAGTACCAGACAAGCTGATATTGGTATTTTTATGAGAAGACCAAAACAACTTAATTACATTCAAAAAAAATTAATTGATCTTAAATACTTTATATATGGTTCAAATAAGTACTTAGAGAAACATGGTATGCCTAAGACTCTGGGTGATTTAAATAAACATAAATTTATATCTTTTGGAAAAGGGGCACCATCACCAGTTTATAATCCAGATTGGGCGCTAAAATTAGGAATGCATGATGGTAAAAAACGAAAGCCAATTATGAAAGTAAATAGCGTTATGGGACTGCTTTTAGCAGTAGAGGCTGGTGTTGGTTTAGCTGCATTACCAGAATATCTTGTGAGTAATTCAAGAAATATAATTAAAGTCCTTCCAAAATCAGAGGGACCGATTACGGAAGCTCACTTTGTTTATCCTCAATCTTTAAAAAATACAGCTAGAGTAACAGCCTTTAGAAATTTCTTATTTAGCAAAATAGGCGACTGGAAATCCCAATAAATCGACTGCGACACTATTGCGATTGATAATCATTATCAATGAGAATAGTTCTCATTCTCATTAAATCATGCGGAAGAACTAAGAATAACGGAGAATAAATGAGGAAGATATCAATTATAACGTTAATCTTTTCAGTAATTGCATCATCATTTGCAATTGCTAACGAGGTTAATGTTTTCAATGCAAGACATTATAAAGCAGACTCTGAGCTTTATTCTAAGTTTACAAATATGACTGGGATTAAAGTTAATTTGATAAACGGAAAATCAGGTGCTTTAGAAAAAAGAATCATAAGTGAAGGTGCAGACTCATCTGCTGACTTATACATCACTGCAGATGCAGGTAGATGTGGTGCAATGGATGCAAAAGGTGCACTTCAAGGTGGCTTAACATCTGCAGCAATTAAAGATGCAGTTCCAAAAAGCTTTAGAACAAACAAGTGGGTTGGAATCGCAAAAAGAGCAAGAATAATTTATTATTCACCAGAAAGAGTAACTGGTGCTGAATTATCTGGAATGACTTATGAAGGTCTAGCTGATCCAAAATGGAAAGGTAGATTAGTAATAAGAAAGTCTAGTAACATTTATAATAAATCTCTTGTAGCGTCTTTAATTAAAAATAATGGAAAAGCTGCAACAGCAGCATGGGCTGAAGGAGTTGTTGCAAATATGGCGAGAACACCAACAGGTAATGATAGAGCACAAATTATGGCAGTTGCAGCAGGTGAAGCTGACATTGCGGTAGCTAATACTTATTACTTAGCTCTTATGTTATCTGGTAAAAAAGGTGCAGAGCAACAGGAAGCTGCAAAAAAAGTTAAAGCTTTCTTTCCTAATCAGAATGATAGAGGAACGCACATGAATGTTAGTTGTGCTGCTTTAGTAAAAGGTGCACCTAACAAAGCTAACGCTGTTAAACTTGTAGAGTTTTTATTAACTCCAGAGTCTCAAGAGCATTTTACAAATAATACTTTTGAGTTTCCAATGATTAATGGTGTTTCACCAAGTCCATTAGTAGTTAATAATTTAGGATTAGATTTCAAACAAGATATGAAAACTAAATTAGCTTCTTATGGAAAAAATCAAGCTGCTGCAGTAGAAGTAATGACAGCCGCTGGTTGGAAGTAACCAATGGAAGAAAAAAAGAAATTTATTTCTGAAGTTGATTTAAATAAGTCTTCCAAAGCATGTTCCCCATGCAGTTTGGAGTGTGAAAAAATCAACAAAAGAGTAAATAACAGAAAGCTTTCAGAAATTAAAACTGAGGAGGTTCCGCATATCCTAAAAGTATTTGATTTTTGATTTTTCTGGGTGTTCATGCGCCTTAGTTAAGTTGTCTCCTTACTAAGGCCATGAACATAATACTTTTTTCATGTTTATAAGGCGGATTATAAATTATGAGAATAAATTTT
>JBNAKH010000182.1:0-3302 GCA_052047495.1 Candidatus Pelagibacter sp. | reverse complement strand
TGATAAAGAAACTATATGTCTCATCAATTCCTATTTGAAATATCAAAATAAATATGTATATACGAAGTAATTTTGGGCCGTTAGCTCAGTTGGTAGAGCAATTCCCTTTTAAGGAATGGGTCGATGGTTCGAGTCCATCACGGCTCACCACTAATTTATATTTATGTTTTAATTGGTGGGTAATCTAAGATTATACTATTAGTCCATTCATCAATTTTTTTCATTCTGTTTTCAGGCGAGGGATGGGTACTAAGAAAGTCAGATCCTTTTTTTCCCTTACTAAATTTTTCCATTCTTTCCCAAATTTTAGGTGTTTCTCTAATATCGTAACCAGACAAAGAAGCAAAAATCATACCCAAATAGTCAGCCTCGGTCTCTTGTTTCCTGTTAAAAGGATTCATTATTCCTATTTGTGAAATCATACCCACAGTATTCATGCCTGTTGATCTATTTACTTGAGATAATTTTCCACCTGATAAACCATCAACAATCATTGTACCAATGTTTAAAGCAACCCCTCTACTCATTCGTTCCACAGAGTGTTTGGCAACAGCATGTGCAATTTCATGACCCATGACAGCAGCTAATCCATCAGTATTTTTAGTCACTTCTAATATACCAGAAAAAACACCAATTTTTCCTCCTGGCATACAAAATGCATTTCTCATATTTTTTTTATCAATCAATATATATTCCCAATCAAAACCAATTGTCGGATCATCAAGTTTTGATTGATAAAAATATTCTCCTATAGAATTTTCCATTCTTTTGCCAATTTCTTTTATTTCAGTAAGTTTTGGTCCTGTAATTAATTTTTCTTTTTTCTTAATTTTTTCAAAAATTTGCGCTGCCTGAGCATTTAATTTAGCCTCAGAAATAAGTTTTAATTGTTTTCGATCAGTGATTGGTGCAGTAGAGCATGAATTAAGAGCTAAACTACAACAAGTACAGCCAACATAAGTTAAAAATTTTCTTCTATCCATTTTTAATTATCATTGATAATATATTTTAATATGAATCTAAATAATAAAATATTAGTATTTTTATTTATTATTGCGATTTCTTTTGTAGTTTACTCTAGTTTTAAATAAATTTTATGAAAAAGAATAAAAAAAAAAGATCACTTACTCTTATTCTTAGAAATTACTTTATTACCGGTGTGGTGGTGCTAATCCCCATTGGTTTTACTTTATATTTAAGTAAAATTTTGATTGGAATTTCTTCTAAAATAATTCCAGAAAATATAAACCCTAATAGCTACTTACCTTTTGCAATACCAGGAGTAGAAATAATTATTTCAGTTGTTTTTATAACAATTGTTGGGGGTTTATCTTTATCATTTTTAGGTAAACGAATTCTTAAACTCATTGACGATTTATTTAAAAGAATTCCTGTTTTGAGAACTATTTACTCAGCGATAGTTCAAATGACCGAGACTTTCTCTAATAAAGATGAGAATGATAAAAAAAGTGTTGTTTTAGTAGAATATCCAAGAAAAGGTGTTTGGGCTGTTGGATTTGCAACAAAAGAAAATAAAGGAGAGATGGCTGAAAAAACAAATAAAAAATTAATAAACGTTTTTGTTCCAACGACGCCAAATCCTACTAGTGGTTTTTTACTTATGTTCCCTATAGATGAAGTTATATATCTAAATATGACATTTGAAGAGGCATCTAAATTTATTGTTTCCGCAGGCACATCCACAGGTAAGAACTAAGCTATATCGTTAATTATATCTGCACGATCATATAATTTAATTAATGGTTTAAATTTCCCTATGTCTTCTTTTTCATTTTCAATTCTTTTAATTTCTTTTTCAGCTAAAATAAAAAGATTATGATTATGTATTGGATCTGCCAATTTAAAGTTTTTAATTCCACTTTGTTTAAAACCTAGAACATCTCCAAAACCTCTTAACTTCATATCCTCTTCAGATATTTCAAATCCATCATTGGAGTCTTTTAGTATATTAATTCTTTTTTTAGCATTTTCACTTAGATTTGACTTAAACATTAATATACATGATGATTCTTTGTTGCCTCTTCCAACTCTACCTCTAAGTTGATGTAATTGAGACAAACCAAACTTATTTGCATTTTCTATTATAATTACATTTGCATTAGGAAAATCTATACCAACTTCAATGATAGTAGTAGAAACTAATATCTTAAATTCATTTCTTAAAAATTTGTTTAAGATTTCCTCTTTTTCCTCAATGGTTGTTTTTCCATGGAGCAAATAAACCTCATCTGGAAAAATTTTTTTTAGATATTCAGACTTTTTAATCGCTGAAGAATGATCAATTTTTTTTGACTCTTCTATAAGAGGGCATACCCAAAAAATTTGATTTCCAAGTTGTATTTCTTTCTTGATGAATTTAATTACATCCTCAATCTTACTTTCAATTTTACTATAAGTTTTTACAGGTTTTCGGTTATTTGGTTTTTCTCGTATAATTGAAAGATCCATATCTCCGTAAATAGTCATTGTTAAAGTGCGTGGAATTGGTGTTGCTGTCATTAAAAGAACATCACAATCTTTTCCAGCTTTATCAGATAATTTTTTTCTCTGACTAACTCCAAATTTATGTTGTTCATCAATTATTATTAAACCTAGTTTTTTGAATTCTACTTTTTTTTGAAATAAGGCATGTGTTCCAAAAATAATATCAATTTCTTTTTTAATAAGTTTATTTAAAATATTTTTTTTGTCTCTGTATGATGATTTTCCAGAAAGTAACTCTATTTTAATATTTTTTGGATATATTTTTTTTGCTAATAAAAAATGTTGTCTTGCTAATATTTCTGTAGGAGCCATTACTGCTACTTGAAATTCAGAACTGATCGTATTGAAAGCAGATAATAACGCTACAATTGTTTTACCACTACCAACATCACCCTGAAGTAATCTGAACATCTTGTTATCTGAGCACAAATCTTTGTTAATCTCATTTAATGTTTTAGTTTGATCATTGGTTAAAGAAAAATCTAATTTTGATATTATTTCACCTTGTTTTTTAATGTCGAATTTTTTCTTTGTTTTTTTTATTTTTTTGATCTTTTTTCTAATTTCTGAATTAACTAAAAAAGTTGAAAAAATTTCATCAAAAGCAAGTCTTTGATAGAAATTTTCTTTGAATTTACCAATATTTTCTGGTTCATGTAATTTTTTGATTGAGTCATTCCAACCAATATTACCAAAATTTTTTAATATATCTTTTGAGTGCCACTCATCAATTTTAGGCAAATTTTTAATAATTTGTAATATTATCTTATTATAAACCTTTTCACTAATTCCTTCGG
>JBNAKH010000181.1:0-4972 GCA_052047495.1 Candidatus Pelagibacter sp. | reverse complement strand
TTTATTTTTTAAAAATTTTTTTAATATTTTTTCAATATTTTTTGTATTTTTATCTATTTCTTTTTCAGTTAAAATTCTTCTTGTTTTGTCTTTACCTGAAGGATCTCCAATTCTGGTAGTCCCTCCACCTAATAAGACAATCGGTCTATGCCCATATTTTTGAAGAAGTCTAAGACACATGATTTGAAGTAAGCTTCCAACATGAAGACTTTCAGCAGTACAATCAAAACCTATGTAACCTTTAATTTTTTCTTTATTTATTAATTTGGATAACTCATTTTCATTCGTGCACTGATAGAAGTAGCCTCTATCTTTAAATTCTTTTAAAAATTTATCCATAAGTCTATAGTTCCACAATATACATTATTTAGTAAAAAAAAATAAGAATGGATAAAATTTACACAGCAATGGGTCTAATGAGCGGTACCTCAACAGATGGAGTAGATGTATCCATAATCAGGTCAGATGGTAATCAAGAATTTTCAATATTATTTGATAAATACTTTCAATATGATGAAGAATTAACTCAAAAAATACTTAAAATTAGGGATAAAATCTTAAGTCCAGATGATTTAACCAAATATCAAGTTGAAATCAAAGATTTAGAAAGAGAAATAACTTTATTTCATTTTAAGGCTGTTAGTGAAAGCCTTGAACTATCAAAATCTGATGTTGATTTAATTGGTTTCCATGGTCAAACAATATTTCACGCTCCCGAAAAAAAAATTACAAAACAAATGGGTGACGGATTGCTACTATCTCAATTAACGAAAAAGAAAGTTATTTATAATTTTAGGCAAAATGATTTAGAAAATGGGGGGCAGGGCGCTCCTCTAGCGTCAATCTTTCATAATGCTCTAGCTAATGAATTAAATAAAAAATTTAATTTAGGTTTTCCAATGAATATTCTTAATATTGGAGGTATTTCTAATGTTACCTCTACAACAGAATATAATAATTTGGATTTAGAAGAAAAAATTTTTGCCTGTGATATTGGACCTGGCAATTGTTTGATAGACGAATGGATGAGAAAAAATTCAAAAAAAGGGTTTGACAAAGATGGTTTAGTAGCAAGATCTGGAAAAACAGATAAACTAATTTTAAATCAAGCTTTGGACAATTTTACTGAACAATATAATTTTGAAAAATCTTTAGATATTAAAAATTTTGATATTTTTTTTGCAAAAGGACTTTCATTAGAGGATGGTGCTGCAACCATTACTGATTTTACCGCTAAATTAATTTCTAATGGAATGAGTTTTATTCACAATAAGAATAATTCTCAAAAAAGTAAATGGTTAGTATGTGGGGGAGGAAGAAAAAATAAATATCTCTTAGATAGTATAAAAAGTAATTTTGATGATATAGATCTTGATTCAATTGATCAATATGAATTAGATGGAGACTTTATTGAGTCTCAAGCTTTTGCTTTTTTAGCTATACGATCACTAAAAGGTATGCCGATTTCATTTCCAAATACGACTGGATGTCAAAAATCGGTAACTGGTGGAGTTCTGGTTGAAAATTTTTAATACAAAGCTGTTTCTTTTTTTATGTATTTATCAAGAGATTTTGAAAGTGCGTTCTCATTTTTTGAAAAAAAATGATTTGCTTCTGAGATTGATTGAAATTCAACTTTAATACCTTTTTGTGCACTTAATCTTTTATTTAGTTCATTGATATGTTCAACAGGCACCAATTCGTCTTTTTTTCCATAGATCATTATCCCAGAAGTTGGGCACGGAGACAAAAATGAAAAATCATAAACATTTGGCTGGGGAGAGATAGCGACAAATCTATTTATCTCTGGTCTCCTCATCAAAAGTTGCATAGCAATTAATGACCCAAAGGAAAAACCTGAAACCCAACACTGAGAATTATCAAAATTTTCTCTCTCTAACCAATCAAGAGCAGCTGCAGCATCTGCTAATTCACCTTGGCCATTGTCAAATTCTCCATCACTCTTTCCTACACCTCTAAAATTTACTCTACAAACTGAAAAATCATTTTCCATAAAAGTATGAAAAGTTTCCACAACAACTTTATTATTCATTGTCCCTCCATACTGAGGATGTGGTTGTAAAACTAAAGCTATTGGTGAAGTATTTTTTTTACTCTTATAATATTTGGCTTCAAGTCTACCTGCAGGTCCTGGAATAAATATTTCTAATATTTTATTTTCCATAATTGTTATTGATTATTATTCTCAAAAAAAAATTAGGTTTATCACAACTGCGTGACAAAATGTTAGCTTTTTTTTACTCATGATACTTGACTATTTTGGTCAGGTTTATATATACCCCAGTAAAATAAGGAATTATGAGACTTACTTCTAAAGGCAGATATGCGGTAATGGCTTTAGTGGATCTGGCTAGATTTGATGGAATTAATCCAGTTTCTCTAAGGGATATATCTTTAAGACAAGGCATTTCGTTAGATTATTTAGAACAAATTTTTTCAAAATTGAGAAAAAAAGAAATTGTTCAAAGCGTTAGAGGAACTCAAGGTGGATATATTTTAAATAGGAAAGCTAAAGAAATTAAATTAACAAATATTTTTGATGCAGTAGACGAAAAAGTAAAAACTGTCCAATGTAAAAAAGAGTCAAAAAAAGGATGCAATGGTAAATCTACAAAATGTTTAACTCACAATCTTTGGGATGAACTTGAAACTCACATCAATAATTTTTTTGACAAAAAAAGTTTAGACGACTTAGTAAAAGAAAACTTTGAAAGAAGATTATAAAATGGATACTAGAGAAAAAGATATAGAAAATTTAAAAGATTATAAATATGGTTTTACAACTGATATTGAAAATATTAAAGCACCAAAAGGTCTAAATGAAAATGTAATTAATTTTATTTCAAATATTAAAAAAGAACCTAAATGGATGTTAGATTTTAGATTAAAAGCATTTGAAAGATTTAAGCTTCTCAAAGAACCTAACTGGCAAAAACCTAAGTATCCTAAAATTGATTATCAAGATTTATATTACTACTCGGCTCCGAAAAGCATGAAGGATAAACCCAAGAGCTTAGATGAATTAGACCCTAAACTTTTAGAAACCTATAATAAATTAGGAATTCCCCTTCAAGAGCAAGCAAGATTAAATGGAATAGCTGTCGATGCGGTATTTGATTCTGTTTCAGTAGCCACAACATTTAAAGGTGAATTAACAAAACATGGAATCATTTTTTGTTCAATGTCAGAGGCAATACAAAAACATCCTGATTTAGTAAAAAAATATTTAGGAACAGTAATTCCAACAACAGATCATTTTTTTGCGACATTAAACTCTGCAGTTTTTACCGATGGGTCATTTGTTTATATTCCTGAAGGTGTAAAGTGTCCAATGGAGCTCTCGACCTATTTCAGAATTAACGCATCAGAAACTGGTCAATTTGAAAGAACTTTGATTATTGCTGATAAAGGAAGTTATGTGAGTTATTTAGAGGGCTGTACTGCGCCGATGAGAGATGAAAATCAATTACACGCTGCTAACGTTGAACTAATAGCTCTTGATGATGCAGAGATTAAATATTCAACTGTTCAAAACTGGTACCCGGGAGATGAAAATGGAAAAGGGGGAATTTATAATTTTGTAACTAAAAGAGGACTATGTAAGGGAAAAAATTCTAAGATTTCTTGGACACAGGTAGAGACAGGTTCTGCTATAACTTGGAAATACCCTAGTTGTATTTTAAAGGGTGATAACTCAATTGGAGAATTTTATTCAATAGCAATTACAAATAATCATCAAAAAGCAGATACTGGGACAAAGATGATCCACCTTGGTAAAAATACTAAAAGTAAAATAATTTCCAAAGGTATTAGTGCTGGATTTTCTGATATGACCTATAGAGGATTAGTAGATATAAATTCAAAAGCAAAAAATTCTAGTAACTATACTCAATGTGACTCTCTTTTAATGGGAAATAAATGTGGTGCACACACTGTTCCTTATATAAAGAACAAAAATTTTGACTCAAATGTTGCTCATGAAGCAACAACGTCAAAAATAAGTGAAGAGCAATTGCACTATTGTCAACAAAGAGGATTAAATCCTGAGGAAGCTGTTGGGTTAATCGTTAATGGATTTTGCAAAGAAGTTCTTCAGCAATTACCAATGGAGTTTGCTGTAGAGGCACAAAAACTTGTTGGAATAAGTCTTGAAGGGAGCGTGGGTTAATGCTGAAAATTAATAACTTAAACGCAAATGTTGAAAATAAGTCAATTTTAAAGGGATTTTCACTAAATATAAACCCAGGTGAGGTTCATGCAATAATGGGTCCTAATGGCTCTGGAAAAAGTACGTTATCTAATATTTTATCGGGAAAAAAAGGTTACGAGGTATCTGGAGAAATACTATTTGAAAATAAAAATTTATTTGAACTTGAAACTGAGGAAAGAGCGCACAAAGGTATATTTTTAGCCTTCCAATACCCTTTAGAAATTCCTGGGGTAAATACTAATATTTTTTTAAAGACTTCTCTAAATGCAATTAGAAAAGCTCGTGGACAAAAAGAACTTGATGCTATCGAGTTTTTAAAACTCGTAAAAGAAAAAGCTAAAGAACTGAAATTTGATGAAGAAAAACTTAATAGACAATTAAATGTAGGCTTCTCTGGTGGAGAAAAGAAGAAAAATGAAATTCTACAAATGTCAATGCTGGCGCCAAAACTTTCAATTTTAGATGAAACAGACTCAGGTTTAGATATAGATGCTCTAAAAATAGTTGCAGATGGTGTAAACACATTAAGGAATAATGAAAATTCTTTTTTAATCATTACTCATTATCAAAGACTATTAGATTATATTAAGCCAGATTTCGTTCACGTTTTAATGAATGGAAGGATTATCAAATCAGGTGGACCTGAACTTGCAGAAGAATTAGAAAAAAAAGGATATGAGAGTTTTAATTAGATGAAGGAACAATTAAAAATAGATTTTAACAAAATTAAAGAAGTTTCTA
>JBNAKH010000180.1:0-2646 GCA_052047495.1 Candidatus Pelagibacter sp. | reverse complement strand
TTTTTTATACAAGTTAAGGTGGTCCTCCAAATTATCAATTCTTTGATTGAAGGTTACTGAGTCTATTATACCATTTTTTTTAAACACTTTTTGAATTCTATCCATTTTTCTTCTATTATTAGCACATTTAATAATTAATTTTGAACCTCCAACTTTTTTAAGAATATTTGACCAACAATTAATCACATCATCATTTATCTTAGCAGGATTATTAAATGAGCCAAAAGTAATGTAATCATTTTTTATAAATGGTGGTGGATTTTCTTTTCTCTCAAAATCAAATCCACAATGACAATTCCATATTTCAGGTAAGTATAAAATTTTTTCAACAAAATATTTTTCCTCATTTTTAAAAACAAGATTAGGATCGGTAATAATATAATCCATATTTTTTAATCCAGAGGTATTACAATAACCCATCCATATGACTTGTTTTTTTGCTAATCTATTTTTATAAAATTCTATTCTATTTCGTGACGTATAACCCATTATATCAATCATGATATCAAGATTATATTTTCTTATTAAATTAAACGCCTCAAGGTCATTAAGTTTCCCAACATTAATTGCTTTGGGAACTAAATTAGTTATTTCCTCAGAGGTATTGTCTTCTTTAATTTGATTAGAAAATAAGATTATTTCAAATTGATCATCATCATAATATTGTAATACAGTTTTCAAGAAATAAGTCACTGAATGGGCACCATTTAAATCAGCAGACAAAAAACCTATTTTTATTTTTGTATTTTTTTCATTAGATAATTTAATTATTTTTTCCTGAGGATAAATTTTTAAATTTTCATCTACAAATTTACCATAATTAAAAAAATCTGATTGTTTCCAACTCTTGTCAAAACATCTCCAGTATCCATAATTACATAAATCTTGAACAATAAATTTTTTTGATTTTATTATTTTTTCAAGATGAAACACCATACCTTTGTAGTCACTAAGCCTCGAATACATCGTTGACATTGCAATATTGATTGGTCTTTGATCCTTAAATGGTTTTGGCGATGCTTTATAAAAATTTTTTATTTCCTCAAAGTCAACATTTGTATTTTCAAAATCACTTAAAATTGAACTTGCAACAACAAAATTAGTTAAAGCATTAAGACCGTTTTCGCTTTGTTTCTCCTTGAGATATCCCCTTTTAAAATCTTGAACAGCCAAAGTAATTGAATCTTTATTTTTTTTATCTAGGGACATCCTGCTAATACCCAAAAGAACATGCAATCCGGCATTTCTATTCTCTTCTTTAATCTTTGAAGTTATTTGAGAGATAATTTCTGAATATTTTTTTTTTTTATATAAATCTTGAAGTTCTAATTCTAAGTCTTGTGCTGATACCATTACATGTATCTAGGCTGGTTTATTCATTGAATTAAAAAATTCTGCATTATTTTTTGTATTTTTTAATTTAGAATTGATGAACTCTATTGCATCCATTGTACCCATTGGAGCTATAATTCTTCTTAGCACATTCATTTTTTGAAGATCATTTTTATCAAACAACAACTCCTCTCTTCTCGTGCCTGATTTTGTTATATCAATCGCTGGATAAATTCTTTTATCTGCAATTTTTCTATCTAGAACAGTTTCACTGTTACCTGTCCCTTTAAATTCCTCAAAAATCACCTCGTCCATTCTGCTACCAGTATCAATTAACGCAGTGGAAATAATAGTCAGCGACCCGCCTTCCTCAATATTTCTTGCTGCACCAAAAAATCTTTTTGGTCTTTGAAGAGCATTTGCATCAACACCACCTGTCAAAACCTTCCCAGAACTTGGTATTACAGCGTTATAGGCTCTTCCTAATCTTGTAATGGAGTCAAGAAGTATAACAACATCTTTTTTGTGTTCTGTTAATCTTTTTGCTTTTTCTATAACCATTTCGGCAACAGCAACATGTCGTTGAGCAGGCTCATCAAATGTAGAACTTATTACTTCACCTTTTACAGTTCTTTGCATATCAGTAACTTCCTCTGGTCTTTCATCAATTAATAAAACTATCAAATAACATTCAGGGTAATTTTTCGCTATTGAATTAGCTATACTCTGCAGAATCATTGTTTTACCGGCTTTTGGAGGTGAGATAATAATTGATCTTTGACCTTTACCAATTGGACTTACAAGATCAATAAGCCTTGGAGTTAAGTCTTGTTTTTTATCTGGCTTTACCTGCTCTACTTCCATAACTAATTGTTTATCTGGATAAAGAGGTGTCAGGTTATCAAAAGCAATTTTATGTCTAGATTTATCAGGTTCTTCGAAATTAATTTTACTTACTTGTAATAATGCAAAATACCTTTCTCCTTCTTTTGGAGCTCTAACTGGTCCCTCGACTGTATCGCCTGTTCTTAAACCAAATTTTCTAATCTGACTTGGGCTTACATAAATATCGTCCGGACCAGGTAAATAATTCGACTCCATCGCCCTTAAAAAACCAAAACCATCCTGAAGTAATTGAAGTACACCAGCGCCAGTTATTTCCTCTTTTTCAGCAACTTTTTTTAAGATGGCAAAGAGTATTTCTTGTTTCCTTAAGGTGCTCGCATTTTCTATACCAAGCTCTTCTGCTTGAGTAATAAGCTGTTCGGACGATTTAAGTTTTAATTCTTGTATGTTCATGAATAAATTATTAAG
>JBNAKH010000179.1:0-2833 GCA_052047495.1 Candidatus Pelagibacter sp. | reverse complement strand
GAGCTCAGACCAAAATATACTTGTGAAATTAAATGAAGCTGGTTTTAGTTTAAATAATAAGTGGCTTGTTAGAGGAGTATCGCTTCAAGTTGAAAAAGGTAAAATAGTTACTCTTATTGGTCCAAATGGATCGGGAAAAAGTACAACAGCTAAAATTGCTTTAGGTATTTACAAAAAGATTGATGGTTCAGTTGAAAAATACACTAATAAAGTTGGGTATGTTCCACAGAAAATTTCAATTGATTGGACACTGCCGCTAAGAGTAAATGATTTCATGGTGTTGACTGAAAGTCTTAATAAAGAAACTATAGATGAAGCTTTGTCTTTAACTGGTGTTATTCACCTTAAAGATAAAAATTTGGGTGACTTATCAGGTGGTGAGTTCCAAAGAGTGCTACTTGCAAGAGCCATTTCAAAAAAACCTGAGTTATTAGTGCTCGATGAACCAGTTCAAGGTGTAGATTTTACCGGTGAAATTGCTTTATACGAACTGATTAAGAAAATTTCTGATGAATTGAATTGTGGTATCTTATTAATTTCTCACGACTTACATACTGTAATGAGTGCAACTGATCATGTGGTTTGTTTAAATGGTCATGTATGTTGTTCAGGTTCTCCAATGGATGTTGCAAAAAATAATGAATACAAGGCTTTATTTGGTGAACAAGCTTCTCAAATATTATCTAGATACGAACATAGACATGATCATGTTCATACAAGCGAAGGTGAAATAAAAAAAAACTAAATGTTAGATGACTTTTTTATAAGAGCTTTAATAGCAGGTATTGGAGTTGCCATAGTTACTGGACCTCTTGGATGTTTTGTTGTTTGGAGAAGATTATCTTATTTTGGAGATACCCTAGCCCACTCTGCTTTACTTGGAGTAACATTAGCTTATTCAATGGAATTCAACATAGCGTTCTCAGTATTCATTATCTCATCATTAATAGCTTTAACTTTAATACAACTACAAAAGAGAACCAATCTACCAGGTGATGCTTTACTTGGTCTCTTAGCTCACTCATCATTGGCAGTAGGACTTGTTGTTATAGGTTTTTTATCATTTATCAGATTTGATATTATGGGACTATTATTTGGAGATATATTAGCTGTTACTGTTGATGATCTTTTAATTATATGGATTGGAGGAGCATTAATTCTCTTAATTTTAAAATTAATTTGGAAACCATTATTTGCATCAACTGTTAATTATGAACTAGCTGAAGCAGAAGGATTAAATCCTGATAGAGCTAAAGCTATATTTACGATCTTAATGGCGGCAATCATTGCTATATCAATTAAAATGGTTGGTTTATTATTAATTACAGGAATGTTAATTATACCAGCGGCAATGGCTAGAAATATTTCATCAAGTCCTCAGAAAATGGTAATCTTTTCGATCATTGGTGGATTATTATCTGTAATTTTAGGATTATTTTCTTCATTAGAATTTAATACTGCCTCTGGACCATCAATTATAGCAGCGTCTTTATTCTTATTTATCTTGTCATTATTAAATATAAAGCAATCGATTAAATTGAAAAATTAATGAGGAATCAGTAGAATGAATAAAATGCAAACTCTTTCAAAAAATCAGCAAATCATTTTTGATTTAATTGATAAATCACCTGAACCAATGAAAGCTTATTCAATACTACATAATGTTCAAAAAAAAGGTATCAAAGCTCCGTTGCAAGTTTATAGAGCACTAGATAAGTTGGTAGAAATAGGAAAAATTCATAAAATTGAAAGTCGAAATGCCTTTATTGCCTGTCATAATTCAAGTTGCCAGGTATCAAAAGCTACTGCATTTTCAATCTGTGAGATCTGTGAAAAAGTAACAGAAATAAGCAGTTCAAGCCTTTCTAAATACTTAACTAATTTCAAAGACAAAGATGGTATGAAATATAGTAAATACAATCT
Source organism: Candidatus Pelagibacter sp. (assembly GCA_052047495.1). Classification (GTDB taxonomy): domain Bacteria; phylum Pseudomonadota; class Alphaproteobacteria; order Pelagibacterales; family Pelagibacteraceae; genus Pelagibacter. The sequence continues at coordinate 910 of JBNAKH010000179.1, read as the reverse complement.
TGAGTTTTTTGGATTATGTAAAAAGTGTAGATAAGTTATTATCTAAAATCTAAATAAAACGAGCTGAAAGGAAAACGTATGTTTATTAAGAAGTATCTTAAATGGATAAGTACATTTCTAGTTTTAGTTGGTATTCTATTAACAAACCTAAATATATATCCTTTAAATATTTATTTTCATGGATTAGGGGTTGTTGGATGGACTATCGCTGGATTTATTAGTAAAGATAAAGCAATACTAACTAACTTTGGATTACAAATACCATTATTTTTAATAGGAATTTATAAAATTATTATCTAGTGAAAAATACTAACAAAATATTTCTAGGTGAATTTATCGGAAGTAGCTTTTTAGTAATGGTTATTGTTGGATCTGGAATAATGGCTGAAAACCTCACAAATGATAATGCTTTAAGATTAACAGCCAATACACTTGCAACTGGAGCTGGTCTATTCGTTTTAATAACTGCTTTTGCAACTATTTCAGGTGCACATTTCAATCCTTTTGTAAGTTTGGCGATGTTTTTAAGAAAAAAAATCAATGGAAACCTTCTGATCATATATATTCCTGCCCAAATACTTGGTTGTTTGATAGGTGTTATGTTGGCTAATGTTTTTTTTGAACACAATATTCTTGAGTTATCAACAAAAAATAGGGATGGCTTTCATATTTTCTTATCTGAAATAATTGCTACTTTTGGTTTAATTTTTATTATTTTTGCTACTCTAAAAGATGGCAAAATAACAATAGCTGCAAGTGTAGCTACATATATTATGGCCGGTTATTGGTTCACATCATCAACATCTTTTGCAAATCCAGCTGTTGCTATAGCAAGAACTTTTACTGATTCTTTTACGGGAATTAATTATTTGAATACGCCTGTATATATTTTAGCTGAATTTTTGGGAGC
>JBNAKH010000178.1:0-3017 GCA_052047495.1 Candidatus Pelagibacter sp. | reverse complement strand
TATTTTTTTTTTCATATACACATAAAGAAGTAATTTTCTTATTATTCATGAGTGATAATGCTTTTACTGCCAACTCATTTTTATCAATTCCAATCGGGTTTTTAGTCATAATTTCTTTAACAGAAGTGTTATAAAAATTCTGGTTCTTTTGGCTAAATCTTCTAAGCTCTCCATCAGTAATTATACCTTTGGTAAATTTTCTTTGATCTCTTACTAAAAGAAAACCTAATTTTTTTGAACTTAAAATTTTTAGAGCTTCTTTCATTTTTAAATTTTCATTTACAAACGGAATTGAATTATCTTTCAGCATTATATCTTCAACAGTTTTTAATTGTGCACCTAAACTTCCTGCTGGGTGAATTTTTTTGAAGTCTTTTTTATTAAATCTTCTCTGTTTCATAGTTGCGATTGCCAAAGCATCACCTAAAGCCAGTTGAGAAGTTGTGCTTGAAGTTGGTATGATGCTTCCCGCTTCAATTGCTTTGGGTATAAACAATTTTATATCAGCTGACTTATAAAGAACTGAGTTTTTTTGAGAAACTATTCCGATAAGAGTAATTTTATTTCTATTTGCAAATTGAATAATATTTTTTAATTCATTTGTTTCTCCAGAATTACTGATCAAGATTAAAATATCTTTTTTTGAGATACTACCAAGATCTCCATGAGATGAGTCATTTGCTGAGAGATAGAATGCTGGAGTACCAACTGATGATAAAGTTGAGGCAATTTTGTTAGCGATTAATCCACTTTTTCCAACGCCACACAAAATTACTTTTGATTGACATTTAAGTATCTGACGGACTGCTAAGTTAAATGAATCATTAATACTTTTTTTCAACTTTACTAATGCTTTAATTTCAAGGTCAATTACTTCTTTAGCTACTTTAGTATACTTTTGTTTTTTATTTAGTGGGACCATATATCATCTTTAAATAAAGCCAAATCAAGTTCGACCCGAGTTTTCAAAAACTTAAGGCAATCTTTATATAAATCAATTCTTTTTTCTCTCTTTAAAATTTTATTTAATTCACTATGAATTTTATGAAGATAAATTACATCATTCGCACAATATTTCATTTGGGCAGGTGTTAAGTCACCTCCAAAATCAGAATTTTGAAATTGTTTACTTATATCTACGTTTATAAATTCTTTAATTAAAGTTTTAAGTGAATGATTATCGGCATAACTTCTTGCTAAACGACTTGCAATTTTTGTATCGAGAATATTATTTGTTTCTGTCTTTAGATAATATTTAATATGAGCCATGTCTGCTCTTCCATAATGGAAAATTTTTGTGATATTCTCGTTTCCTAAAATTTTTATTAAATTTGGAGCGTGATAATTTGCTCTATTGAGTTGAATTATATGTGCATCAGAATTGCCTGATGATATTTGAATTAAACATAAAGGATCTCGTCTGACATTTAGACCCATAAACTCTCCATCAACAGCTATTACGTTGCCTAAATCTAAATCATCTGGTAAATCATTTTTGTGAAGTTTGATATCAATATTCATTTTTAAGTCTTATATATATGAAAGGAAAAAATTGTCTAATTTTTGGTGGAAGTGGTCAAATTGGTCGTCATCTTATTAGAAAGTTAACGCAAAATGACTACAGGGTCATTGTTGTTACAAGAAACATACATCAGAAGGGTCATATTATAAAAACCCAAGGAAATGCAGGTTATATTGATATTGTAGAGGCAAATATTTTTGATGAAGCTAAGATCAAAAGTCTATTTGAAAAAGCAGATATATGTATAAATCTAGTAGGTATTTTATACGAAAAAAAAGGAAACTCTTTCAAAAATATTCATGTTTTATTCCCCTCATTATTAGCAAAACTTTGTAAGCAAAATAATTTGAAACATTTAATTCATTTATCTGCATTGGGTATTAATGAGTCAACGGATTCCGATTATGCCAAAAGTAAATTAGAAGGTGAAAAAGAAATATTAAAAAATTTTCCTTTATCCACAATTTTAAGACCATCGGTTGTTTATTCTGTTGACGATAATTTTACCACTAACTTTATGACTTTATTAAATAGACTTCCGGTATTTCCACTTTATTATAATGGACAAACAAAATTCATGCCCATTCATTCCTCTGATTTAGTCGATATTATTTTCAATATCATCTCTAAAAATATCTATTCACAGATAATTGAGTGCGTAGGATCCGAAACACTCACACTAAAAGAAATCATCCAAAAATTACTTAATCTAATAGATAAACGTAGAATTTTATTACCTGTCCCCTTGTTTTTTGGAAAATTATCGGCTAAATTTTTTGAATTATTTCCCAAACCATTACTTACAGAAGATCAGCTCAAACTTTTAAAATATGACAATATTTTATCAGGCAAGTATAAAACAAACTCAGACATTGGCTTTCCAGCTAAATGTTTATTTGAAAAAGAAGTGGAAAAGTATTGTTATATGTGGAGACAGGGTGGACAATTCTCAAAAAAAAATGTTTCTTAGTAAAACTTTATTGAGTTTTTTAAGCTGACTTGATTTTTTTTTCTATAAATTCTGGCACCTCATCTTTGTCAGTGACATCATCTTTTTTACCTTTAGGTTGGTAAGCATAAAGCAAATGAAGTTTGCAATAAGAAAAATCTTTCAACGATGTCCTTCCGCAAAAATAAAAACCTTTTTCATTTGGATGACCAATTGGCCACTTACAAGAGTTTTCATCCAATTCCTCGAGCGTTTTAGGATTTTCAGGTTCAAAATCTTTTTCAATTATTAGGGATTTAAATTTACTTCTTCGTCCTCTTTTTAATTTTAAATTTTTATTATCAATTGAACTTTCAAAGTTTTCATTAGAGGTTGCAGATCTAGTTTTTATTTTTGCTGAAAGATTTAGTCGGTGAGCTTTACCTATTACTGCATTTCGACTAATACCACCTATTATCTCTGCAATTTGACTTGCGGTATTGCCTTTACCCCATAATTCTTTAAGTTTAGCTACTTTTTCATCTGTCCAACTCATAATATATCTAT
>JBNAKH010000177.1:0-1800 GCA_052047495.1 Candidatus Pelagibacter sp. | reverse complement strand
AACAGGATGGGTATTAATTTAACAAATTTTCTATCATCTAAATCAAAAAGCAAGAGATTAAACGAATTTCAAGATCTTGATCATATTGATGGTGTAGCGATTTCCACGATTAGTGCTGATTTATATAATAGTTCTCGAGATGATTTAGTAATGTTTTATTTTAGAGATGGAGTTAACTATGCGTCTGTTTATACCCAATCCAAAATAATTTCTGAAAACATAAAATGGAATTTAAATCAAAAAGCTAAAAAAATTTTTTCATTAATAGTGAACACAAGAAATGCTAATTGTTTCACTGGAAAACAAGGTTATAAAAGTCTTGAAAAAATTGCAGAAATTATCTCACAAAAATTAACACAAAAACAAAAAGAGGATGAAGATCAACCAAAAAAAATTAGATCAAAGGAAATAAAGTTTGGATGTACCGGAACTATTGGTGAGATTTTTCCTGAGGAAAAAATAATTAATAAAATTCCTGAACTAATTGAAAAAATAAAATATACACAAAACAAGTACATCTGGATGAAGTCTGCACTAGGGATAATGACTACTGACACTCAGCCTAAAATGGCAATGGAAGAATGTTCCATTGGTGGAAGTGATATAAAGATATTTGGAATTGCTAAAGGTTCAGGCATGATACAACCTGATATGGCCACAACTTTAGCTTATATTTTTACAGATGCCGATTTACCTAATGATATATTAAAGAAACTTTTAAAAAAAAATATTTCTAATACTTTTAATGCGATCAGTTGTGACAGTGATACAAGCACCAATGATATGGTTTCAATTTTTTCTACGGGTAAAACAAAACATCCTAAAATTAAAAATGTTAATGATGAAAAAATTAAAAATTTTGATATTGCCTTGAACAAAGTTTTATTAAATTTAGCTAAAAGAGTTGTAGCTGATGGTGAGGGTGCTTCAAAATTTATAACTGTTAATATTCAGGGGTGTAAAAATGAAGATGATGCAAAAAAAATAGCTTTCTCAATTGCAAATTCACCTTTAGTAAAAACAGCTATCTCAGGCGAAGATGCCAATTGGGGAAGAGTGGTAATGGCAATAGGAAAAGCAGGTGTACAAATTAAACATGAAAAATTGTCTATTAAATTTGGTGAGATAAGTGTTGTTTCTAATGGAAAGCTGAATTCTAATTATAATGAGGATGAAGTATCCGGATATATGAAAAGTGATAGCATTGATATTAATGTTGATATCTCCTGTGGTTCCAAAAGTTTCAAAGTTTACACGATGGATTTGACAAAAAAATACATTGAGATTAATGGAGATTATCGAAGTTAGATTTGTTCTATTGAAATTTATAGAACTGTTATTAAATAATTATTATGATTAAATATAAGTTGATTTGCAAAAATTGTGATTTCTCATTTGATAGCTGGTTTGCTTCATCAAAAGAGTATGAAAAACTTAAAAGTAAAAACTTTTTAAATTGCCATAAATGTAGTTCTCAAAAAGTTGAAAAAACTTTAATGGCTCCTAAATTAATTAATAGAAATAGCATTGATAATTTTGAAAAAAAAAACACAAAATTGAATGAGATAAAAAACAAGATTAAAGAGTATCAAAAATTTATCAAAAGTAATTTTGATTATGTTGGAGAAAATTTTGCTTACGAAGCAAGATCATTACATTATAACAAAAAAAATAAGAAAAAAGGTATTTATGGTACAGCTACTAAAAATGAAATTCGAGAACTTAAGGAAGAAGGAGTTGAAACTGAAATGGTACCATGGATTGAGGATAAAAGTAATTAAACTTTATTAAATTTTCCAA
>JBNAKH010000176.1:0-2206 GCA_052047495.1 Candidatus Pelagibacter sp. | reverse complement strand
ATTTTTAGAAAGATCCTCACCCCGAATTTTAAAAATATTTTTAAATTTTTCTTTTAATCCATCCAAAGAGTTTTTTTTTAATATCTCATCGGCACTACCACCTTTATCAGAACTAATGTCAGGTAATATGGGTTTTGAAAAATGCGGTCGAAAATTACAACGATATGGGAAATTATAGTTATTTTCTAAAGCTTCAGGTAAATCAGAAAATAATTCTGACATCTCAGAATTATCTTTAAGATAGTGTTGATTTGAGTATTTAATTCTATTTTTCTCATTTACGTAAGTTTTGTTTTTAATACAGATTAACGCATCATGAGCCTCATACATGTCTTTGTTGGAGTAAAAAACTTCATTAGTGGCTATTATTGATATTTCTAAATTCAAAGACTGCGAGAGATTAAACTTCTCAAATGAAATTTCATTTTGATCTCCATGACGTTGTATTTCAATATAAAATTTATCACCATATTTTTGTTTAAGTTTAGAGTATAATTTTTCAATTTCTGTAAATTTTCCTTTATTGAATAATTGACCAATTAATCCATTTATTGTTCCAGAAAAAATGGCAACTCCCTCGTTATTCTCTAACAATTCCTTAAAATTTAAATGTGGATCAGAGGTTCCATCATTATTAAGATATGATAATGAAGATAATTCAATTATTCTTTTATATCCAATTTCATTCAATGCGAATAATGGTAATAAACCAATAGTATCATCTAATTTAAAATTGATCTGAGTACCAATAATTGGTTGGGTTCCAACTTTAGATATTTTTTCGGCAAATTCTAGGGCACCACATAAATTCGACGTATCACATAAAGCTAGAGATCTAATTTTCTTTTCTTTAGATATTTCTTTTAAGTCATCAATTTTAATTGCTCCCTCACATATTGAAAATTGTGAGTGTATTTTTAGATGATTAAAGTTTTGAATTTGAGACTCAGCCATTAATGGTTTTTATATTACCATCAACTATTTCCAATAAGCAATCCGACTTATTAGCAAAAAATCTATTATGAGTTGCAAATATTATTATTCTATTAGGCTTTATCTGTTTTTTTAATAGCTCAAAAATTCCTTTTGCAGTCTCAATATCTAAACTTCCAGTTGGCTCATCTGCAAGAATAATTTGTGGATTGTTTATCAAAGCTCTAGCAATCGATACCCTTTGTTTCTCACCCCCAGATAATTGTGAGGGGTAGTGATCTAATCTTTTTGCTAAACCAACTTTTTTGAGCATTATTTTTGATATATTTGAAGCGTCCTCTTTATTTTTACCACTTGCTAAACTAGCTAAGGTTAAGTTTTCTATTGCTGTGAAATCAGACAGAAGATTATCTTGTTGATAGATTATCCCGATTTTATTAGCTCTTAATAGATCATTTTTTTGAGAATTGTTTGGATCAATCTTTTTATTATCAATAGTTATAGATCCTGAACTAGGTCGGTCTATTAAAGACAATAAATTTAATAAAGTTGATTTACCTGAGCCTGAAGGTCCCATTAGAGAATAAATTTTTCCAGACTTAAATTTAAATGAAATTTTTTTTAAAACATTTATCCTTTTTAAACTTAAAAAACTTTTATTAATATTTGATAGTTGAATTAAATTACTCATATTTTAATGCTTTAATTGGATCTAGTTTAGCCGCTTTCATAGCCGGAAATATAGATACAATTATCGTTATAAAAATTGAACATAATGAAATAATAAAAATAGATGATGGATTTATTTCAGACGGCATTGTGCTTAGAAAATATATTTCTTCAGGAAATAAACTTATGTTAAAAACATCACTTAGAAATTTTCTAACATTTTCAACATACATAGAGAATGTAACCCCTAACACTATTCCAAATAATGTTGCAGTTGTACCTATTATTACCCCAACTAAAAAAAATATCTTTATGATGGATTTATTCAATACACCAATAGATTTTAAAATAGCAATATCTCTAGTTTTATTTTTTACCAATATCGTCAAGCCTGAAATAATATTGAAAGCTGCAACAATAATTATAAGAGATAATATGATAAACATTACGTTTCGTTCTACTTTTAAAGCTGAAAATAAAGAGCTGTTAGTATCAGCCCAACTATATACAAAATCATTAGGAAATATTTTTTGAACAATCTCTTTTTGATTTTCAATATTTTGAGGATCCTTTAAATAAACTTCTAATTTTGTATCTTTTTTTG
>JBNAKH010000175.1:0-2509 GCA_052047495.1 Candidatus Pelagibacter sp. | reverse complement strand
TAAAAAGACTTTAAATCAAAATGCTAAATATGCTCAAGAATTCATGAAAACAATTGAAACTGATTTTATTTTTAGCGATAAACCAATCAATAGATTTAAAGTCAACTTAGCTGAAAATAAAAACACCTCAATAAATAAAAATAAATTGCTGAATGATCTTAAAACAAAGATTAATTCAATTGAAAATTGTAATTTAAAAAATAATTCTAAGAATTTGGTCCTGGGCGAAGGTAACATTAATTCTGATGTGATGTTAATTGGAGAAACTCCAGGCGAAAAAGAGGATGAAACAGGTTTATGCTTTCAAGGAGAAGTGGGCAATCTCTTGAACAAAATGTTACTAGCAATCAATATAAAAAGAGAAAATATTTACACTACCTACTCAATTAATTTCAGACCGCCAGAAGACAGAAAACCCACCGGACAGGAGATAAAACGTTATGCAATATTTTTAAAAGAACACATTGCGATAATAGATCCAAAAATTTTAATTTTAATGGGTAGCACAGCAATGGAGGCAATTACAGGATTAAGCAAAATATCTAATGAAAGAGGTAAGTGGAAAGAAATAATTTTAAAGAACAAAACTATTCCTATCATGATTTCTTTTAGCCCCTCCTATCTAATTAGATTTCCAGAAAATAAAAAATTTTCATGGGAAGATCTAAAAAAAATTAAACAAAAAATTCAAGATTTAAATATTAGGATTTAATGAAAACTATTGCTGGAGTTGATGAAGTTGGCAGGGGTAGCTTAATTGGACCTGTTTATGCAGCAGCCGTAATATTGAACAAAACCATCAATAAGAAGTTATTGAAAGACTCAAAAAGTTTGAAAAAAAATAAACGAGAATTTTTAGCTAAATACATAAAAAAAAACTCTATTTGGGCTACAGGTAAAGCTTCTGTCTCAGAAATTGAAAAAATAAATATTCTTCATGCAAGCCTATTGGCTATGGAAAGAGCGATTAAAAAACTCAAAAAAAAACCAAAACTGATTTTAGTCGATGGAAATAAAACACCAAATTTAAAAAATTATAAACTTCAATCAGTCATTAAAGGTGATCAAAAAATACCATCAATTTCTGCAGCATCAATCATAGCAAAAGTTACACGTGATAAAATGATCTCTAGGTTAGGTAAGAAATTTAAAAATTATTACTGGAGTAAAAATTATGGATATGGAACTAAACAACATCTTAAAGCTATAAAAAAATTTGGGATTACTTCTCACCATAGAAAAACCTTTTCACCGATCAGCAAGTTAAAATAGGTTTCACGTAGAAACACCAGATGTAGTTGTTGTGAACCACCATCATACAAATGGAATCCAAATAATTCAATCCTAGGTTGACCCAAGAATCTTTTTGGAGTCTAATTTATTTTTATAAAATGAATTTAGACTTTAAAAATAAATTAATAAATGGAGATAGTTTAAGGGAACTTAAAAAAATCCCAAGTGAGACTTTTGATTTAATTTTTGCTGACCCTCCTTACAACTTACAGTTAAGAAATGAGCTTATAAGACCCGATAGGTCTAAGGTAAATGCAGTCAATGAGAAATGGGATCAATTTGAAAATTTTAAAAAGTATGATGAATTTACTTACTCGTGGTTAACAGAATGTAAAAGAATTTTGAAAAAAAATGGAGCTATTTGGGTGATTGGCAGTTACCATAACATTTTTAGAGTTGGCACCGCTATTCAAAATTTAGGTTTTTGGATTTTAAATGACGTCATCTGGAATAAAAAAAATCCTATGCCAAATTTCAGAGGGACACGTTTTACTAATGCACATGAAACGCTGATTTGGGCATCAAAATCAGAGAAATCAAAATACACTTTTAATTATCAATCTTTAAAATGTTTAAATGATGATCTTCAAATGAGATCGAACTGGGAGTTGCCGATTTGTAATGGTTCTGAAAGACTTAAAAAAAATGGTAAAAAAGTGCATTCTACTCAAAAACCTGAGGCTCTACTTCACAGAATTTTATTAGCAACCTCAAATAAAAATGATTTAGTTTTAGATCCTTTTTTAGGATCAGGAACAACAGCAACAGTTGCAAAAAAATTGGGTAGAAATTATTACGGAATTGAAAAAGAAAAAACTTATTATAAGGCAGCTGAACAACGACTAAAAAATACAAAACCTATAGAAGATGATTTTTTAGATACTTTGCAAAATGGTAGATCTAAGCCAAGAATACCTTTTGGGTCATTGGTTGAATTAGGAATAATTAAACCAGGCACCACTATTTTTGATAATAAAAAAAAAATCAGTGCAAAAATTATGGCTGATGGAAGTATAAAACATGCCAAAAAAGAGGGCTCTATTCACAAAGTAGCTGCATCAATATTAGGTGCAGAAAGTTGTAATGGTTGGACTTATTGGCATTATAATCTTAATGGGCAAATAGTACCTATAGATAATTTAAGACAAAGATTAATTTCAAAAAATTAATTATTATAAATTTTACCTAAATAAGAGTCTAAAAACTTTTTGTTTTT
>JBNAKH010000174.1:0-1551 GCA_052047495.1 Candidatus Pelagibacter sp. | reverse complement strand
TTTTTTACAGAAATACCCGGATAATTAGAATCATGAGCGTATCGTGTGCTCGGTGATGTGTATAAGAGACATAATCCATATCCACTATATAAAAATTGTAATCTAGCTTGGACTGAAAGATTAGTTGGTTCTGCAGGTAAAAAAAAATGGGTATATGCAATCCCTATTGAGTCAGGGTCTGTAAGACTTATATCAAAACCCGATAGAGTTGATGGGGAAGGAAATAAATGGAAAGGTGTTAAAAAGAAAAAATTAAGCCGCTCTTCTCAGAAGCTTATTAATTAAGATTTTTTTAATTTTTTTTGCAATTTTTTCAGCCAATAAAACTGGAACAGCATTACCAATTTGTTTATGCATACTTCCCAAAGTAGCACCCTCAAATATAAAATCATCTGGGAAAGTTTGTAATATTGCACATTCTCTAACAGATAATCTTCTTTTTAAATTTACATGAATTTCAGGACTTGTGGCTGTAAGAGTATCACTAGGTCTATCCCAATTTGTAACTCTTAGTGATTGTTCAAATTGAATTTTTTTCTTAACTAATGTAGTGACTTGTTTGTCATACTTATTATCAAATCCTAATAATTTTTTAAGACCTCTCCAATCATCTGGGTTTGGAATACTTCCTGAGTTATTATCTTTTCTAAACCAGTGCCCAGCTGTATGTGCATATCCAAAATGTTCATCAACCTTTTTAGTCGAAATACCAGCTTTTTTTCTCCACTTTTTTAAGTAATCACAAATATGAAATTGGTTTACATCGTATTTTCTTCCCCAAAATTCATCGTGCACATTAGTATGCGCCATATGATTATTTATAGTTCTATTTTTTACATAAATAGTCTTATTGGTAATTAAAACTTTTGATAAAAAACCAATTGCTTCTTTGGTTGTTACATAATTCTCTAATTGAGAGTCAAATAAAATATCTTTCCTTTTGGTTGGAGGTTGATGTGTTTGTGTTGGATATGGATTATCCAAACCTAATCTATTGCCAATTATAAAAACTCTTTTTCGAGCTTGTGGAACTCCATAATCAGCAGCATTAAGGAGTTTATAATCAACTTTATATCCAATACTTTTAAAATCTTTTAAAATTTTTTGAATAACTGCTCCTTTACCAAGTGTTAAAATACCTTCAACATTTTCGGCTACAAAATATTTAGGTTTTTTCACTCTTATCACTCTTAACATTTGTTTATAAAGTTTATTTCTACTATCATCGACACTTCTTCCTAAATTAGCTATTGAGAAACCTTGGCATGGAAATCCCCCTATAACTACATCTGGATTGTCAGGCATTTGATTGGTTCTTATTTTTTCAATATCTCCAAGGACTATATGATCACCAAAATTTCTTTTGTAAGTTTTAACTGAGTCGTGATCAAAGTCATTTGCCCAAACAATATCAAAACCAGCATTTTTAAAGCCGAGATCCATACCCCCAGCTCCAGCAAATAAAGACAGAATTTTAAGTTTTTTGTTGATCATGTAACGAATCCAGCTCTTTTTTATATAATAATATTTCAATTGATAAATGTCTAATAT
>JBNAKH010000173.1:0-2372 GCA_052047495.1 Candidatus Pelagibacter sp. | reverse complement strand
AAAAAACAGATTTAAATCCTATATGGATTATGAGACAAGCTGGTAGATATTTACCAGAGTTCAGAGAAATTAGAAAGAAAAACACAGATTTTATAAAACTATGTTTAAATTCAAGCTTATCAGCTGAAATAACATTACAACCTCTAAAAAGATTTGACCTAGATGCAGCTATAATTTTTTCTGATATATTAATTTTGCCTTACGGTTTAAAACAAAAAATAGAATTTAAAAAAAATGTTGGTCCCATTCTTGATGATTTAAATTTTGATCAAGCGTTAAAAATTACAGAGGAAGACTTTACGGATAGAGTTAAGCCTGTTTATAAAGCTATCAATTTAGTAAAAAACAACATTTTAACAAGAAATAAGTCTACCATAGGTTTTGTTGGAGCACCTTGGACACTGCTCGTTTATGTTTTAAACAAACAGTCTCCGAAGGTAAAACTTAGAGAAAATTTTTTAAGAGATCGTTCTTCAATTAGACAAACTTTGAAGATAATAGAAAAATTTTTAAAAATTCATATTAAAAACCAAATAAATAATGGTGCTGAGGTAATACAAATCTTTGATAGTTGGGCTGGATTATTAGAGGATAAAGACTTTGATTTTTTTATTTATAATCCAACTTGTTCTTTAGTTGAATTTACCAAGTCTCTAAATGTTCCGGTAATCTGCTTTCCAAGAGGTATAAAAAATTATAAAAAATATTGTGAGATTGTTAAGCCAGATGCAATTTGTATTGATTACGAGGTTGATCCAATGAAAATTAAAAAAGAAATTAATATTCCTGTACAAGGAGGCATGGACCCTAAAATTTTACTTACAGATAAAGATTATATTAAAAAGGAAGCAATAAAGTATTTAGATATTTTTAAAGATCATCCATATATATTTAATTTAGGCCACGGAGTTTTGCCAGAAACAAAACCAAACATGATGGATTATTTAGTCAAAACTGTAAAAGATTATTAATGGAAAAAAAATTGAAGCACCCACCTGTTAATTTTGGTAAAATAGGAGTTTTAATAATAAATTTAGGAACTCCAGATTCAACAAATTGGCTTGATATTAGAAAATATTTGAAAGAATTTTTATCCGATAGAAGAGTAATAGAAGTTAACCCAATTATTTGGCAAATTATATTAAATGTTTTCATTTTAAACTTAAGACCATCTAAAACTGCTAAGGCTTATAAAGAAATCTGGATGAAGGATGAAAATATTTCTCCCCTTCTTTATTATACACGACAGCAAGCTAGAAAATTATCAAATTCAATATCTAGAGAAAATATTATTGTTGACTATGCTATGAGATATGGAAATCCAAGCATTAGAAGTAAAATTAAGAATTTACATGAAAAAGGTTGTGAAAATTTAATTATACTTCCTTTATATCCTCAATATGCTGCAGCAACCACAGCTACAGTTTGTGATGAGGTTTATAGAACGCTTATGAAGATGAGATGGCAACCATCCATTAAAATAATACCACACTATGAATCACACCCTTTGTATATAGATGCTTTAGTAAAATCATTAAACAAAAAGATAAAAGAAATAAATTGGAAACCAGATTTAATATTGGCATCTTATCACGGAATACCTCAAAAATATTTTGATAAAGGGGATCCATATCATTGTTATTGCCAAAAAACGACAAGATTAATTTCAGAAAAATTTAACTCGATAGAAATTAAAACAACGTTTCAATCAAGATTTGGTCCTCAGAAATGGTTAGAACCTTACACAGATAAGACCTTAGAGAAATTACCTAAAGAGGGTAAGAAGAATGTTCTTGCAATATGTCCTGGTTTTTCCTCTGATTGCGTTGAGACTTTGGAGGAAATCCTTATTCAAGGTAAAGAAAGCTTTTTAGAATCTGGTGGTGAAAATTTTGATATGGTACCATGTTTAAATGATAATGACGATCATATAAATTTGCTAAAATCGTTAATTCAACAAAACATGTAATCAATGAATACTTATTTACTTTTCAAATCTCTTCATTTAATAGCAGTTATTTCTTGGATGGCTGGTCTTTTATATCTTCCAAGAATTTTTGTTTATCATTCACAAAATAATGACAAACCACTTGTGTCAGAGGTATTTAAGGTCATGGAAAAAAAACTTTTTTTTTACATTATGACTCCCGCAATGACACTATCTTGGATATTTGGGTTAATATTAATACATGAAATAGGTTTTGAGCGATTAGGACAAAGGTGGATGATTTTAAAATTAGTTTTTGTGATTATCTTAACTTTATATCATTTTTATCTTGGAAGAATTTTAGGGCAATTCAACTTAGATATGAATAAGCATTCTCATAAATTTTATAGATACATTAATGAAATACCTACATTATTGCTAATTT
>JBNAKH010000172.1:0-1009 GCA_052047495.1 Candidatus Pelagibacter sp. | reverse complement strand
GATTTTAAGAAATTCAATTTAGATGATGAATCTTTATTTATAGAAATAAATTCAAAGCTTTTAAATGGATAAAAATTACTATATTACAACACCTATTTATTATCCCTCAGCCAAACCTCACATGGGACATGCTTATTCAAGTATTATTGCTGATTTTTTTGCTAGGTTTAAAAGAATAGACGGATATAAAGTTTATTTTCTAACTGGAACTGATGAACACGGTTTAAAAATTCAAAGAGCTGCAGAAAAAAAAGGAGTTGAACCTCAAGCGTTCTGCAATGAAATTAGTAAAACATTTAAGAATTTATCAAAAATTTTAAATTTAACAAATAATGATTTTATAAGAACAACTGAGTCTCGACACAAAAAATCTGTTCAATATTTATGGGAAGAATTAAAAAAAAATGATGATATTTATTTATCAAAATATTCTGGTTGGTATTCAGTATCGGATGAAGCATTTTACAATGAGGATGAAATTCAAGATCTTGATAATAAAAAAGTAGCCATATCATCTAAATCTCCTGTTGAGTGGGTTGATGAAGAGTCTTATTTTTTTAGATTATCCAAATGGGAAAAGCCATTATTAGAATTTTATAAAAAAAATCCTGATTTTATTTCTCCAGCGTCTAGAAAAAATGAAGTTATAAGTTTTGTTAAAAGTGGATTAAAAGATTTATCAGTGAGTAGAAAAAGTTTTTCTTGGGGTATTAAAGTTCCGAATGATAATGAACACGTAATTTATGTGTGGTTAGATGCTCTCACTAATTATATTAGTGCTTTAAATTATCCCAATATAGATGATGAATTATATAAAAAATTTTGGCCAGCATCTGTTCACTTGATTGGAAAAGATATATTAAGATTTCATGCAATATATTGGCCTGCGTTTCTATTGGCTGCAAAAATTCCTACTCCAAAAAAAGTTTATGGACATGGATGGATTTTATCTAATGAGGAAAAAATGTCTAAATCTAAAGGAAATATATTGGATCCATTACAAATTATA
>JBNAKH010000171.1:0-1182 GCA_052047495.1 Candidatus Pelagibacter sp. | reverse complement strand
CAAGTAATATTTTTTTAATGTTATTTTGGATCCACTTTGTATCAATTAATTTATTCGTCGGTGGCTGGATTGTAAGAGACTCACAAAAGTTTTTTATAAATAAGGTTCTTGTTGGCATCCCATTAATAATCACTTATTTAATTGGTCCTTTAGGCATCTTTATTTATTGGCTCATTAGAATATTTTACGCAAAAAGTATTAACCTATATGAGTAAAATCATCAATTTTTACTTCGATTTTATCAGTCCATATTCTTACATCGCCTATAAAAAAATTAAATCAATGCAAAATAAAAACGGGATCGATTTTAATTACAAACCTATTTTGCTTGGTGGTTTACACAAATTAGGTAACATAACTGCTCCTGCTTTTAATGAACGAAAAATGAAAAATATGAAGAATGATTGCGAAATTATAGCTAACAAAAATAATATATCTTTTAAATGGAACGAAAAATTTCCAATTAATACCCTTTATTTAATGAGAGGATTTATTTCAATTGATGCGAATAAAAAAAGTGAATACTTTGATATTTGTTTTGATGCCTATTGGAAAAATAATATAGATATATCAATCGAAGCTAACGTAAACAAAATTTTAGATAATTGTAAAATTGATAAAAAAAAATTTTTTGAAGATATAAGTAATCAAAAAGTAAAAGACGAATTAAAAAATTTAACTGACAAAGCTTTTCAAAATGATGTATTCGGTGCTCCAACTTTCATAGTCAACAATAAACTTTTTTGGGGACAAGATAGACTTGAATATGCTTTAGAAGAGTGTGTTTCTTAAACAATCTTAAATTTACTATTTCTAATAGCTCCAAACCCACCATCAATGTGTGAAACTTTTTCAAACCCCATATCTTTAAGAGTTTTTGCAGCCAATGCTGATCTCATACCGCCAGCACAGAAAAGAACCATTTCTTTATTCATGTCTAATTTACCATCTTTAAAATACGGGCTATCAGGATCTAACCAAAATTCTAACATTCCTCGCGGAATATGATTTGAATTTTCAACTCGCCCATCTCTTTCAAGTTCTCTTATATCTCTAATATCAATTAGATTACATTTATCTTCATTCATCATTGATAATGCTTCGTCTGGTGAAATTGTTTTAATTTCGCTTAAAGCTTCTGTGACTAAGGTTTTTGACGATTTTATATTCATAGAACTAAAT
>JBNAKH010000170.1:0-3139 GCA_052047495.1 Candidatus Pelagibacter sp. | reverse complement strand
AGAAATTAAATTTACTGATAAAGCACTAAAACAGATCAATGTTTTGCTGTCTAAAAAAGATAAAGGGTCTTTTTTTAGAATCGCTATTAAAGGTGGTGGTTGTTCAGGATTTCAATACGAATTCACTTTTGATAAAGAAAAATCAAAAGATGATTTAAACTTTGAAAATATTTTAATTGATAAAACTTCAGCAGATTTATTAAAAGGCTCTGAAGTTGATTATGTTTCAGAATTAATTGGTGAACAATTTAAGATAACAAATCCACAAACTAAGTCATCTTGTGGTTGTGGTGTTTCTTTTTCTCTTTAATGATTATTTCTTCATGGAATGTAAATTCTGTGAGAGCTCGTATTGATAATATTAAAAGTTATCTCTTAAAATATAAACCAGATATCCTAATGATGCAGGAAATCAAAACAGAGGATGTAAACTTTCCCTATGATGATTTTTCAGCAATGGATTATGAAAGTCATGTATTTGGCCAAAAAAGTTATAATGGGGTTGCTATTATATCTAAAGGTAAATTAAAAAATATTAAAACTGACTTAATTAAAGATAAATTAAAGCAATCAAGAATAATTTCAGCTGAACTGGAGTATAAAAAGAAAAATATTCAATTAATAAACATTTATACACCTAATGGAAATCCTGTAGATACAGATAAATATAAATACAAGAAACAATGGTTGGATGATTTAATTAAACATTTAAAGAGTTTAAGTAAAAAAAATTCAAATATTATTCTTGCTGGAGATTTTAATATTATTCCAGCAGCTGAAGATGTTTATAATCCAAAAAGTTTTGAGGATGATGCTTTATTTAGATTGGAAATCAGAAAAAAATTAAGAGAAATGATCAACCTTGGTTTTAGTGATGTCTATAGACATTTTAATGAAACTAAGGAAGGTTATACCTTTTGGGACTACATGAGAGGTGCTTGGCAAAAAAATAATGGGATGCGAATTGATCACTTCTTAGTTTCAAATTCTTTAATTGATCAAATTAAAGGTATAAATATTAATAAAGATCCAAGAGGTCGTGAAAAACCTTCAGATCATACACCGATTGAGATAACTTTAGCTTAGAGATTTTATTTTATTAACCAAGTCTTCATTAATATTTCGAGGGCCTTTATCTAATCTATTTTTATGTCTTCTTTCACCTGGAAGTCTAACCCCATCAAAAGATTTCATTTTATCAAAAAATTCATCTGCATGTTTTTGCCAATTTGTTCCTGAGGTTTTGTCAGGTGAAATTGCAATGATAAATTCTCCCCCGCTTGGTGGTCCACCATCATTATTATCTTTAGCTGCTGTTTCAAAACTAAAATTATCACCAACCAAAGCACCAGCCATTAACTCAACCATCATTGCTATTGCTGAACCTTTGTAACCTCCAAAAGGAAGTAATACACCACCATCTGCAATTGCGCCTGGATCAGTGGTCTCTTTACCATCTTTAGTTAAACCAGTTCCAAGTGGAACTTTGTGCCCTTCTCTTTTTGCAACTTGGACTTCTCCCATTGCCATTGATGCTGTAGCCATATCATAAACGACTGGAGTTTTACCAGGTCGTGGCCAAGCAAATGAAATTGGATTTGTTCCAAACAATGGTTTGATTGCACCAGCAGGTGCTACAGCAGGTTTGTATGATGTGCAAGCAAAGGCAACTAGACCCTCTTCTGCTAACTTTTCTGTTTCTGGCCACATCGCTGCCATGTGATGAGAATTATTTATTGCAAGCACCGCTACACCATTTTCTTTTGCAGCTTTAACTAATTCAGGTAACCCTTTATTTAAAACTACTGGGGCTAAACAATTATTCCCTTGAACTTTTATAACTGATGAAGAAATTTTTTTAATTTCAGGCTTTCCTTTACCATTAATTTTTCCACTTTTTAAACCACTTACATATGCAGGTAATCTAAACAAACCATGAGACAAAGATCCATCCCGTTCAGCATTTCTAATCAGGTCAGACAGAATAGAAGCTGTTTCATCATCACAACCATTAGCTAGTAAAGTTTTTTTAGATAAGTCAAAAATTTCATCTAATGTCAGGGAAACTGTACTCATCCCATTATTAGATATTATTTATAACTAAAGATCAATTTCTAATTAACAACCTTTGAAAGATTTTGACATATTGCCAATTAAATCAAAATATAAATCCTTACCTGGATCAAGTGTAGCTCCTAATGGATCAATTACACCTGTTGCAACATTAGTATCTTTTGCTACAGCCTTAATAATATCAGGATTAAACTGTGGTTCTGAAAATATACAGCTTACTTTATCGTGCTCAATTATTTCTCTTATTTCAGCTAACTGTTCAGCACCAGGCATTACATCAGTATTTACAGTAAATGCTCCAAGAATATTAATGCCAAATCTTTTTTCAAAGTATTGATATGCATCATGAAAAACTATCGATTTGAAATCCTTGTTTAATTCAGATTTTACTTTCTTAGTAAGTTTATCTAAATCTTTATGCGCTTTTTTTAAATTTGATTTATATTTAGCTTCATTTTCTTGATCATTCTCGATCAGGTGTTCCGCCATTTCACTTAAAATCACTTTTGCATTAATTGGATCCAGCCAAATATGTGGATCATATTCACCATGCGCGTGTCCTTCATGTCCGTGGTCATCGTGACCTTCTTTTTTATGATCATCGTCATGTCCATGTTCATCATGACCATGTTCTTTTTCCTTTTTATCATGGTCGTGGTCGTCATGATCATCTTCTTTTTTTGCATGATCATCATGTTCATCCTCTTTATGCCCATGATCATGTTCTTCAAAAATATTTCTTTCTCTAAATTTAAGTTTTGTCAAACCTTTGATTTCTATTAACTCAATTTTCTCAGCTTTTTTCGCAACAGATTTTAATGGTTTTTCTAAAAAATTTTCCAAATCCTCACCAACCCAAAATATAAGATCTGCATTTTGTAACATTTTTGCATGAGATGGTTTTAAGGCAAATCCGTGTGGAGAAGCATATCCGTCTACTATTAAATCTGGTTTTGCCACTCCATCCATTAAATAACTTGCAAGTGAATGTATTGGTTTAATTGAAGTAACTACTTTAATTTCTGCATTTACAGGCAAAAAAATAGTTAAGAATGATAATATTGAT
>JBNAKH010000169.1:0-2162 GCA_052047495.1 Candidatus Pelagibacter sp. | reverse complement strand
AAAGCATTAATATTTGGGGTTACTGGTCAAGATGGTGCTTATTTATCGAAATTTTTGCTTAAGAAAAAATATCAAGTCTATGGAGTAAAAAGAAGATCATCAATTATCAACACTCAAAGGATTGATGATGTTTATAAAGATATTAACTATAAATCAAATTTTGTTCTTTTATATGGAGATTTAACTGATGCTTCGTCTATACTCAACTTGATTAAAAAAGTAAATCCTGACGAAATATATAATCTTGCTGCTCAATCACACGTGCAAGTTTCTTTTGAGGTCCCTGAATATAGTGCTGATGTTAATGGTATTGGAACTTTAAGAATTTTAGAAGCTATAAGAAGTTTAAATTTAGAAAAAAAAATAAAATTTTATCAAGCTGGTACATCTGAAATGTTTGGTAAAACAAAAGCAAAATTTCAAAATGAGAGAACTGCTTTTCATCCAGTAAGCCCTTATGGTGTTTCAAAATGTTTTGCTCATTGGATAACTAAAAATTATAGAGATGCTTATGGAATGTATGCGTGTAACGGAATCTTGTTCAATCATGAAAGTCCTATTAGAGGTGAGACTTTTGTAACAAAAAAAATTGTTCAGGGTTTAGTGAGAATTAAACAGGGTCATCAAAATAAATTGTTTTTAGGTAATTTATATTCCAAGAGAGACTGGGGTCATGCTAGAGATTATGTAGAGGCAATGTGGAAAATGTTGCAACAAAAAAAACCTGACGATTATGTAATTGGCACTGGAAAAACTTTTACTATCAAAGATTTTGTGAATAGAACTGCAAAAAAAGTAAAATTGAAAATAAAATGGATAGGTAAAGGAATTAGAGAAAAAGCAGTCAATATTGAAAATAAAAAGATTATTATAGAATGTAGAAAAAGATATTTTAGACCTTTGGAGGTCGATTATTTGAAGGGTAATGCCTCAAGAGCAAAAAAAATATTAAAATGGACTCCAAAAATATCCATAAATAATCTTATAGATGAAATGATATTATATGAGTTAAAAAATAGAAATGATCAATATTAATAGCAAAATATTTATTGCTGGCCATAATGGAATGCTTGGATCTTCAATTTTCAGAAAATTAAAAAAAAAAGGTTATAAAAAAATAATAACCATTGATAGAAGAAATCTCGATTTAAGAAATCAAAATAAAGTAAAAAAATTTATTAAGAACAAAAAACCTGATGCTGTAATTATTGCTGCAGCAAAAGTTGGTGGGATCAAAGCTAATATCAAGCATCCTGCTGATTTTATTAATGATAATTTACAAATTCAAACCAATTTAATTTCTTCAAGTCATAATTATAAAGTAAAAAAATTAATTTTGTTTGGTTCGAGTTGTATTTATCCAAAAAATAAAAAAAAACCAATTAAAGAAACCGAAATTATGACAGGGGTTTTAGAAGAAACAAATGATAGTTACGCAGTTGCAAAAATTGCAGGGATTAAGATGATTGAGGCTTTCAATAGGCAATTTAAAACAAATTATATATGTTTAATGCCATGCAATTTATTTGGGCAAAATGATAATTATGATTTACAAAATTCACATTTTTTACCTGCTTTGATAAAAAAAATTTATTTAGCAAGTAAAAAAAAGAGAAAGAAAAAAATCGTAAATTTATGGGGAACAGGAAAACCTTTAAGAGAAGTTTTACATGTTGATGAAGTTGCAAACGCTTGTGAATTTTTTTTAAGAAAAAAAATAAAAAAAACTTTAGTAAATATAGGTTCTCCAATTGAAATGAGCATTAAGGGTTACGCAGATTTTATAAGAAAAAAAATTGATCCTGAGGTTTTGATAAAATTTAATAATGACAAAAGATTAGATGGTGTAATGAGAAAAAAATTAAATCTTACTTTAGCTAACAGTTATGGCTGGAAATCAAAAATGAATTTTTCAAAAGTGCTTGATGAAATAATTGAAGATTTTAAAAATTCTCACATATAATTTTTTATGATTTTTCTTCAAATACTTATTTTTATTGTAAGTATTGTTTTGCTGTCATTGTCAATATCAGGGTACGGCAGAATCATTAACTTAAAAATTAAAAAAAATTTTTTTTTAAATATATTTTTAGGTTTTATACTTATATCTCTAATTGTTACAATTATTCATTTTTTTCATAGGATAAATCTTTTAATTAGTA